>NZ_JQNK01000012.1 GCF_000745215.1 Methylosinus sp. PW1 | reverse complement strand
GCCGACCCCGTCTTTCGGCGGGATCGGCCATTTGCATTGACTAGAAGTGATAATTGAGGCCGCCGCGGATCGTCGACGTGTCGATATTCGTCTGCAGCGCGTTGGCCGAGAAATCGAAATAGCGATCTCCGCCGACGGAGGTGAAGAGATATTCGGCCTTGGCGGAGAGATTGGGCGCGACGCCGAATTCGATGCCGGCGCCGAGCGCCCAGCCGGCGAGGAACTTCGACTGCTGGCCGTAGAAGCCCTGGAAGGCGTTGTTCACGCTCGCCGTCGTGTTGCTGCCGGCGAAGCCGCCGGTGACGAACAGCAGAGCGCGATCGACAGTGACGCCGGCGCGCGCGCGAATGGTGAGCGTGTTGTCGACGGAGCCATTGCCGGAGACGCCGGCGAAAGGCGAGCGTCCGTCCTTCGAGCTGTTGAAATCGAAGTCGCCTTCGACGCCGACGAGGAAGTTGGGCGCGAAGGTGAGATTATAGCCGGCCGTGCCGCCCACGACCCACCCGTTGGGCTGGCCGAGCAGATTGCTGCTGCCGTTCTGGAACGCGCCCAGCGCATAGCCGCCGTTGATGCCGATATAAAAGCCCTGCCAGGTGAATGCCGGCGGCGGGCTGTAATAATCGGCGGCGGGAGCCGAGCGCCGCGGCAGATCGGCGGCGAGGGGGAGGCGCCGCGCAGAGCAGGGCGGGCGCCAGCAGCGCGGGAAGCAGCATAGGTCTCATCGAACTCGACTCCACATTCGCGCGCCTTCAAGGGCCTTCGGCTCGCGGTCACAAAACTCGGCGCAGGCGAGGGCAAGGCCCAGCCAGAGCTCAGTCGAATTAAAATCGTTCACGTTAACGGAACCTTTCCGCGCCCGAGCCCGCGCTCACGGCGAAGCAAAACCACGGCGCGCTGGAATGTATTGATTGTGTCGAAACCATGTTATATTTAGAATTAACCGAGCCGTTCTGGCCATTATCCATTTTATTTTGATCATCACATCGCATAGTGGCGTTGAGATTGCCTAATAATTCGTAAAAATCGTCCGTGGTTACGTCTCGGCGGCGCATTGACCGCGTCGGCGCGGCGTGAGAATTGCCTTGTACGGCGGCAAGATGGGGATTCGGGCGATGAGCGCTGGCGGCGCAGGCGGTTCGGGGCCGGTTCTGGTGACGGGCGCGGCGCGGCGCATCGGCTTGGCGATCGCCGGACGGCTGGCGCATGGCGGCCGTCCGGTGGTGCTGCACGCCTCGCATCGCTCCATAGAGGAGGCGGAGCTCGCCGCGGAGGCGATCCGCGCAAAGGGCGGCCGCGCGGCCGTGGTCGGCGCCGATCTCTCCGACGCGCGCGAGACAGAGGCGCTGATGGGGCTCGCCGCGCGCGCTTTCGGGCCGGTGACGCTGCTCGTCAACAACGCCTCGGTGTTCGAGCTCGACGCCGCGCAGGATTTCTCGGTCGAGGTCTTCGATCGGCAATTCGCGGTCGATCTGCGCGCGCCGCTGCTGCTGGCGCGCGACATGGCCGCGCAATTGCCGGAGGAGGCGGAAGGGGCGATCGTCAATATCGTCGATCAGCGCGTGTTTCGGCTGACGCCGCGCTACTTCACCTATACGCTGGCGAAGTCCGCTCTGTGGACGGCGACACGCACCATGGCGCAGGCTTTCGCGCCGCGCATTCGCGTCAACGCCGTGGGGCCGGGGCCGGTGTTTCCCAACGCCGTGCATGGTCAGAAGGGCTTCGAGACGGAAGCGCGTGGCGTGCCGCTGCGCCGTCCGGCGGATGTGTCCGGCGTTGTCGACGCCGTGGTGTTTCTCGCCGAGGCGCGCAGCGTCACCGGGCAGATGATCGCCGTGGACGGCGGCCAGCATCTCGCCTGGGAAACGCCCGACGTGCTGCCGATTAGCGCATCGACGGGCATGACAAAGCGTCCGCGATAGGGGAAAAGGCGCGAATGCGTCCCTCGATCCTCGATCCGCTGTTCGGCCGCGCCGCCGCCCTTCCGGGCATAGGCCCCAAGACGGCCAAGCATTTCGACCGGCTGCTCGCTCGGCCGGGCAAGGAGACGCGTCTCGTCGACGTGCTGTTTCATTTGCCGATCAATCTCGTCGACCGCAGCCTGCGCCCCGCCATCGCCGAAGCGCCGACGGATCGCGTGGTCGTGCTGAAGGTGCGCGTCACCGAGCATCGCAAGCCGCAGGGGCGCTACGCCAAGGCGCCGTTCAAAGTCCATGTCGAGGACGACACCGGCGACGCCGAGCTGGTCTTCTTCCTCTCCAACGCCGATTGGATCGAGCGCAGCCTGCCATAGGCGCGACGCGCTGGGTCTCCGGCAAGATCGAGCTCTATGACGGGCGCCGGCAGATCGTGCATCCCGATCGCGTGCTGGACGAGGCGGGCCTCGCCAAGCTGCCGCCGGCGGAGGCCGTGCACGGCCTCACGGAGGGGGCTGCAAGAGCGCTTCGTGCAGCGCGCCGTCGCCGGAGCGCTGGAGCGCCTGCCAAAGCTGCCGGAGTGGCAGGACGCCTCGGTGCTCGAGGCCAACGGCCTTCCCGATTTCGCGACGGCGCTCGCTGCCGCGCAAAACCCCAAATCGCCGGCCGACATAGAGCCGGCCAGCAAGGCGCGCCAGCGCCTCGCGCTGGACGAGCTGCTGTCGCAGCAATTGGCGCTTCGGCTCATCCGCTCGAAGATGCGGCGCGAGCCGGGCCGCGAGAACGCCGGCGACGGACGCATCACGCGCCTCATAGAAGGCGCGCTACCCTATGCGCTCACCGGCGCGCAGCAGCGTGCGCTCGTCGAGATACGCGAGGATTTGGCGTCCTCGCGGCGCATGTTGCGGCTGCTGCAGGGCGATGTCGGCGCCGGCAAGACCATTGTCGCGCTGCTGGCGATGGCGAGCGTCGTCGAATGCGGCCGGCAGGCGGCATTGATGGCGCCGACGGAAATTCTCGCGCGCCAGCATTATGAGCGCCTGCTGCCGCTCGCCGAAGCGGCGGGCCTGCGCCTCTGCCTGCTCACGGGAAGAGCCAAGCCCTCCGAGCGCGCGCGTCTCTACGAGACCATTGCGACCGGAAGCGTCGATATCGTCATCGGCACGCACGCTCTGGTGCAGAGCGAGCTCGCCTTCGCCGATCTCGGCCTCGCCGTCGTCGATGAGCAGCATCGCTTCGGCGTGCAGCAGCGTCTGGCGCTCGGCGCCAAGGGCGAGAGCGTCGATGTTCTGGTGATGACGGCGACGCCGATTCCGCGCTCGCTGGCGCTCACCTATTTCGGCGATATGGACAGCTCCATTCTCGACGAGAAGCCGCCCGGCCGCTCGCCCATCGACACGCGCGCGCTGCCGGTGTCGCGCATCGGCGATGTGGTGGAGGGCGTGCGCCGCGCTCTCGCTTCCGGCGCGCGCGTCTATTGGGTGTGCCCGCTGGTGGAGGAGAACGAAGACCTCGATCTCGCCGCCGCGCAGGATCGTCACGAGGATCTGACGCGTATTTTCGGCGAGATCGTCGGCCTCGTTCACGGCCGCATGAAAGCGCCCGAGCGCGACGCCGCAATGGAGGCGTTCAAGCAGGGCGAAACGCGCATACTCGTCGCCACCACTGTCATAGAGGTCGGCGTCGACGTGCCGGAGGCGACGGTCATGGTGATCGAGCACGCCGAACGCTTCGGCCTCGCGCAATTGCATCAGCTGCGCGGGCGCGTCGGGCGCGGCTCCGGCAAATCCTCCTGCTTGCTGCTCTACAAAGGCCCGCTCGGCGAGACGGCCAAGGCGCGGCTCGTCATGCTGCGCCAGACCGAGGACGGCTTCCGCATAGCGGAGGAGGATTTGCGCCTGCGCGGGGAAGGAGAAATTCTCGGCGCGCGGCAATCCGGTCTGCCGGGCTTCCGCCTGGCCGATCTCTCGGCCCATGCGCGGCTGCTGGCCATAGCGCGCGACGACGCCGAGCTGACCCTGCGCCGCGACCCGGACCTCTCCGGCCCGCGGGGCGAGGCGCTGAGGGTTCTGCTCTATCTCTTTGAGCGCGACGAGGCGGTGAAGCTGCTGCGGGCGGGATGATCGCCGGGGCCTTTATCGGGCGCGCCATTGCGCGTAAATTCCAGACCCGAGCCGCGGCGCGGCGAAAATGAAAATAAGCGGGCGGCGAGCGCCCGCAAAGGGAGAGCGAGTTGTCCTATCTGCACACGATCTGGAGCCAATTGTCGTGGAGCGACAAATGGGTCCTCGGCATAAACGTCTTTCTCGCCGTCGTTTTCTTCGCCTCCTGGCGGAACAAGAAGCGCCGCCAGAAGCAGGGGGAGTGAGCGCGCTCAGCCGGCGCCGCGCAGGCTCGCGGCCGTCTGGCCGAAGAGAATCTTGCGCTCCTCTTCCGTGAAGCCGTCGCGCGGGCGGGAGAGGATCTCGCCTTTCGCATAGGCGCGCTCGACCGCCGGCCGCGCGCGCATCGTCTCGAGCCAGCGCCGCACATTGGGAAAATCGTCGAGATTTTGTCCCTGCCGCTCATATGGGACGATCCAGGGATAGGCGGCCATATCGGCGATGGAATAGTCATCGGCGATGTAGTCTCGTCCCGCGAGGCGCTTGTCCAGCACGCCGTAGAGACGATTGGTCTCGTTCACATAGCGATCGATCGCGTAAGGAATCTTCTCCGGCGCGTAATTGCGGAAATGATGGTTCTGGCCGGCCATGGGGCCGAGCCCGCCGACCTGCCAGAACAGCCATTCGAGCACGCGCGCGCGGCCGCGCAGATCGCTCGGCAGAAAGCGCCCCGTCTTCTCGGCGAGATAGACGAGGATCGCGCCAGATTCGAACAGCGAGACCGCGGCGCCGCCGTCGGCCGGCGCATGGTCGACGATGGCCGGCATGCGGTTGTTCGGCGCGATGGCGAGAAAGGCGGGGAAAAATTGCTCGCCCTTCGAAATGTCGACGGGGACGATTTTATAGGCGAGCCCCGCCTCCTCGAGAAAGATCGTGATCTTGTGGCCATTGGGCGTGGGCCAAAAATGGAGGTCGATCATATGAGGTCTCCGTGTCATGCGAGGACTTGCTACTCGCTATTCGCACGTCCCAAAGGAATCGTGACATAGAAAGTCGATCCTTGTCCCGGCTGCGATGTCACCGACAGCCGCCAGCCATGACGATCGGCGATGGATTTGCAGATCGCGAGGCCTATGCCGGTGCCGGGATATTTGCCTTTCGGATGCAGCCGCTTGAACTCGAAGACGAGCTGCGCATATTTGCTCTCGAAGCCGATGCCATTGTCGGCGAAGGCGACGACGATCTCGCGCTCGTTCTGCGTCGCCCGGATGACGATCTCCGGCGCGCAATCCGGCTTGCGATATTTGAGCGCGTTGGAGACGATATTATGCGTCAGCCGCGCGAATTGCGAGCGGTCGGCGCGAAAGGCGACATGCGGCGCGTCTATGCGCAGGCGCGCGCCGCTCTCCGCGATCGCCTCGGAGAGGTCATCGACGTGAAGCGCGGCACGCTGGTCGACGCCACTATCATCGCGGCCGCCGTGAAGCCGCCGCCCCACGACGAGGGGCAGGTCAATCCGCGCGACCCGGACGCGAGCTTCACCAAGAAGAACGGCGAGACCTACTTCGGCTACAAGGCGCATCTGGCGGTCGACGAAGAAAGCGGCATCGTGCGCCAAGCGGAGATGACGAGCGCCGATCTGCACGACAGCCAGCGCGGCGAGGCGATGATCCAGGGCGATGAAGAGGCCTATTACGGCGACAAGGCATATGATAGCGCAGCGCTACGCAAGGCGTTGAACGACAAGAAGATCGACGACAAGATCGCCTATAAGGCGAAGCGCGGAGCGCGACAGCCGGACTGGCAGAGATGGTTCAACAAGACGGCGTCGAGCGTTCGCGTCGGCGTCGAGCGCGCCAACGCGACGATGAAGAACTGGTATGGGATGGCGCGAGTACGCTACCGCAGCCTCGCGCGCAACAATTGTCATCTTCAGTTCGTCGTCATGGCGATGAACATGAAGCGGGCGCGGGTTCTCGAAGCGGCGGCATGACGCCGCGAGGGGAGAGGTGTGTCTCGAACCGGATAGGGATGCGAAAAATGACCGGCTGACGGCGCAGAGCATTGCGCCAGATGGCGCGCGGGCGCATCAAAGCCCGTCGATTGCGGCCGAAAAACCGTAAACGCCGAGACCTCGGCTATTCTGCGAAGCGCTCAAATAGATTTCGAATCTAAATTATTGCAGCAGCAATGAGCTGCAGAACTAAAAATCCAAGCTGGAGGCCAGTATGATTATAAATATAAGTGGAAATATATCCGAGATATGTGAGGAGCTAGACGCTGTCATGTTCCGTGATATCAAGGACTTTATTGAAGTCGAGCGGGAAAGGCAGACGGTGGACGACATTCTTCTCGCAATGTCGGTCAATATATCGTCGGTTATCATCGTAGCCGCCAAGGCGTGTCACGGCAATCCGCAACATGCGGCGCTTTATATGCTCTCGGCCATTATGGGCCAAGTTCACGCGGTGCTCTCGGACATAGACGATTTCTGAAGACCGAGGCGCCGAGCTCTCGTCGTGGAGAGCTGGCGGCGGAAGAAGGCATGTCCGAGTAGGGCATCCGCCGACGGATGTTTCGGCAGAATCAAAGTCGGCATCGAGAGGAAAGATACGGCTGGCTCCCCGAGCAGGACTCGAACCTGCGACCCAGCGATTAACAGTCGCTTGCTCTACCGGCTGAGCTATCGGGGAACGGTGCCGGGCATATAGCAAGCTCTAAGCACTCTTGCCAAGCCCTGTTCTCCGCCTTTCTCGATTTCTTTCGCGCTTCCCACAAGCCATTCAATCGGCAGGGGGAAAAAGCGCGAGTGTCGCTACTATGTCATTCTGCGACGGCAGGCCCGCCTCATTGCCGAGGTGCTGAATCTTGTAGCCGGAGGCCGCGCGCGCGAAGCGGAAGTGCTCGCGCCAGGGCGCTTCCGGCCGCTGGAGATAGGACGCCATATAGGCGCCGTGGAACACATCGCCTGCGCCGGACGTATCGACGATGCGCTCCGCCGGCACGGGGAGAGAGGGCAGGCGTTGCACCTCGCCATTCTCGTCGTACCAGAGCATTCCGCGCTCGCCATTGGTGACGCCGCCGATGCGGCAGCCCTTGCTCTTCAAAAAGGCCAGCATGTCGGCCTCCGAGAGCGTCATCTGCTCGCAGAGCCGCTCGGCGACGATGGCGACGTCGATGAATTCGAGCAGATCGGTGATTCCCGGCCGCAGCGCGCCGCCGTCCAGCGAGGTCAGCGCGCCCGATTCGCGGCAGGCGCGCGCGTAATGGAGAGCGGCGTCGGCGATATGTCCGTCGCTGTGCAGGGCGCGCACCCCGGTCAGATCGAGACGCGGGAAGTCCTCGAGGAAATTATTGTCGCGGGCGCGCAGAATCGCGCGCTTGCCGTCCTTGGGCAGCACGAAGGAGAGCGAGGAGCGGCGCACCCGGCGCGGATGCACGCGCACCCCATAGGTCGCGGCCATGTCCATGAACATATGGCCGAGCCAGTCGGGCGCGAGCTGCGTCAGCAGATCGACGCCGTCGCCGATCAGCTTGGAGCAGGCGAAGGCGGCGGTCACGGCGTTGCCGCCGAAGGAGACGGCGTAATCCTCCGCCACATCCTTCTCGTCGCCCTTGGGCATGACCTGCGTGCGCATGGTCACGTCGATATAGGAATGGCCGATAAATAGAGACTGCAAGCGAGGACTCCGACAGGAGGAGGCGGAGGAGGGGCGGCGTCAGACCGAGAAGCTGGAGCCGCAGCCGCAGGAAGCGGTTGCGTTGGGATTCTCGACGCGGAACGACTGGCCCATCAGATCCTCGACATAATCGACGCGCGCGCCGGCGATATAGGCGGCGGAGATCGAATCGACGACGAGCCGCGCCCCGTCGCGCTCGACGACGATATCGTCGGCCTTGGGCTCGGTCTCGACCGTATAGGCGTATTGCAGGCCAGAGCAGCCGCCGCCGTCGACCGAAAGCCGCAGCGCCTTGGCTTCGGCCTCGCCGGCGAGAATGGCGTGAATGCGCTCGGCCGCGCGCTCGCTCATCTCGATCTTCGCAATCGTCGCCGTATCGGTCATTTGGGCGCGCCTTCCTCTTTTTTGGCTTTTGTCTCGCCGGCCTCGTCGCTTGCGCTCCCCGGGGCGGGCGGGATATGCGAAGCGAAAATATGGCCGCCCGCGTGACCTTGCAATGACAGGAGAGACGATTGGCGATCGAAGATCCCGGCGTCCGTGGCCGCGCCCCTCACGCCAGCGACCCTTCGGCGTCGCGCGGGCGCCTCTTTCCCGAATCGGCCTCGCCGACGCGCAGCGAGTTCCAGCGCGACCGCGACCGTATCATCCATTCGACGGCCTTTCGCCGCCTCGCGCATAAGACGCAGGTCTTCGTGCCGCTGGACGGCGACCATTTCCGCACGCGGCTGACCCATACGATAGAGGTGGGGCAGATCGCCCGCGCGCTCGCCCGCGCTCTGGCGCTGGACGAGGACCTCGCCGAGGCGGTGGCGCTCGCCCATGACCTCGGCCATACGCCCTTCGGCCATGCCGGGGAGCATGCGCTGCAGCGATGCATGGAGGCCTATGGCGGCTTCGACCATAACGCCCAGGCTCTGCGCGTCGTCACTTTGCTCGAGCGCCGCTACGCCCGCTATGACGGGCTGGACCTCACCTTCGAGACGCTGGAAGGCCTCGTCAAGCACAATGGACCTTTGCGCGGCCCGCGCTCGCATCGCGCGCTCGCTCCTTATGTGGCGGAGTTCGACGCGCTGTTTCCGCTCGAGCTGGACACATTCGCCGGGCCGGAGGCGCAGGCGGCCGCGCTCGCCGACGATATCGCCTATGACGCCCATGACATAGACGATGGGTTGCGCGCCGGCCTGTTCTCGCTCGAGGATATCGAGGCCGTCCCCTTCATCGGCGTGATGCTGGACGAGATTCGCGCCGTCTATGGCGCGCTGGAGCGTTCGCGCGTCATTCACGAGCTCGGCCGGCGGGTCATCACCCGCTTCGTCGAGGACGCCATCATCCAATCGGAGAAGCGCCTGCGCCTCGTCGGAGCGAAAAGCGTGGAGGATGTCCGTCGCGCCGGCGTGGCGACGATCGCCTTCTCGCCGCCCATGGCCGAGGCGGACCGCTCGATCAAGGCCTTTCTCTTCCCCAAAATGTATCGGCACGAGAAAGTCGTGGGCGTCTGGGATCGCGCCGAGCAGGTGATCTCGCGGCTTTTCCCGGTCTATTTCGACGATCCGGCGCAAATGCCGCCGGAATGGGCCGAGCTCGCCCGCGCCGAGGAGGGCGCCTCCCGCGCCCGCCATGTGGCCGATTACATCGCCGGAATGACCGACCGCTATGCGCTCGGCGAATATCGCAAGCTGTTCGGGGAAAAGATGTCGCTGGGCTGAGGGCGGACCACAGCGCGCCTTGACGGAGCCCCTTGCGCGCCCGACCTGCTGGTTCTGACCCGGGAGGCTCCCATGCTCGTCATCGAATTCGTCGGCGTCGCTCCAGAGGGAATGACCGCGCAGGTCATCGATCGGATGAACACCGACATCAGCGACGTGCGCAAGGCCGTCACTCACGCCAAATCACTGTTCTCGAATGTGATCGTCCAGCGCAAGCATAAGCCGCTACCGCATGGCTTCCGCATATTGGACGGCGACGGGCGGGAGGTCGCGAGCTGGAGCATAGACGAGTGAAAGGGCGAGCCTGAAGGCTCGCGGTCCAAGGGCAGCGGTCGGACCGCGAGCCTTCAGGCTTGCAACCCGATCGGCCGCGGCTGTCGGGAAGGATGCGTTCCGCTCCCCATTCTGCTAAACCCCCGGCCGCAATCGCCCCCGGCCCGGACATTCGATGAACATCTTCTCCGACTTCCACGTCGCCATCGCCGCCATTCTCGATTCGATCAAGGCCTCCGGCCGCCTGCCGGAGACGCTGGATTATTCGCGTTTCGTCGTGGAGCCGCCCAAGGACGCCGCCCATGGCGATCTCGCCACCAACGCCGCCATGGTCTTCGCCAAGGAGGCCAGGGCCAATTTCGCCAATCCGCGCCAGCTCGCGGTGGAGATCGCCGCTGCGCTCGCCGATCTGCCCAATGTGGCCGAGGCCGAGGTCGCCGGACCGGGCTTCATCAACATCCGCCTGAAGCCGAGCCTCTACGCCGATGTTCTGCGCGCCGTGCTGACCGATTGCGAAGCCTACGGAAGGCCGCAGGGCAGGGGAGCGCTCGCGGGCAAGATCAATGTCGAATATGTCTCGGCCAATCCGACCGGGCCGATGCATGTCGGCCATGGCCGCGGCGCCGTGTTCGGCGATGCGCTGGCCAATCTTCTGGCCTTCGCCGGCGCGGAGGTCACGCGCGAATATTACATCAATGACGCCGGCGCTCAGGTCGACGTTCTCGCCCGCTCGGCCTTTCTGCGCTATCGCGAGGCGCTCGGCGAGACGATCGCCATTCCAGAGGGGCTCTATCCGGGCGACTATCTCAAAAGCGCCGGCGAAGCGCTGGCGAAGCAATATGGCCGCGCGCTTTTGGACAAGAGCGAGAGCGAATGGCTGGAGCCGGTCAAGGGCGCGGCCATCGACGCCATGATGGCGATGATCCGCGACGATCTCGCCGCGCTCGACATTCGCCATGAGGTCTTCTTCTCCGAGCGCTCGCTGCATGAGAAGATCAATGGTCTGTCGGAGATCGACAAGGAGATAAACGAGCTGCGCGCGCGCGGCCTCGTCTATGACGGCCGCCTGCCGCCGCCCAAGGGCCAATTGCCGGATGATTGGGAGGATCGCGAGCAGACCTTGTTCCGCTCCACCGATTTCGGCGACGACGTCGATCGTCCGCTGAAGAAATCCGACGGCTCCAACACCTATTTCGCGGCCGATATCGCCTATCACAAATCCAAGATCGACCGCGGTTTCACCACGCTCGTCGATGTGTGGGGCGCGGATCATGGCGGCTATGTGAAGCGCATGACCGCGGCGGTCGCCGCGCTTTCGGACAATAAGGTCACGCTCGATGTGAAGCTCTGCCAGCTCGTCAAGCTGATGCGCAATGGCGAGCCGGTAAAAATGTCGAAGCGCTCCGGCGATTTCGTCACTCTGCGCGAGGTGGTGGACGAAGTGGGCGTCGACGCTGTGCGTTTCATGATGCTCTATCGCAAGAATGATGCGCCGCTCGAATTCGATCTCGCCAAGGTCATAGAGCAGTCGAAAGACAATGCGGTCTTCTATGTGCAATACGCCCATGCGCGCGCCAAATCCGCCGTGCGTCAGGCGCTCGGCGCTTTTCCCGATCTCGATCTGACGCCCAACGCGCTCGCCGCCGCGCCGCTCGATCTGCTGCAGGACGAAGGCGAGATCGCGCTCGCCAAAGCCATTGCGCAATATCCGAGGTTGATCGAATCGGCCGCCGCGGCGCATGAGCCGCACAGAATCGCCTTCTATCTCTACGATCTCGCCAGCGTCTTTCATTCGCATTGGAACAAAGGCAAAGATCGGCCACAATTACGCTTTGTTAATGCAGATGATAGAAATTCGACCTATGCGCGGATGGCGTTGGTCGTTTCTTTGACTTGCGTCCTGGCGTCGGGTTCGAGACTCCTAGGCGTGAGCGCCCCCGACGAGATGCGGTGATCGCGGCCGGCGCTTTGCAAGAGCGCGGCGCGCGCTCGCATCCGGGAATGGCGACGTCGCGTCCGTCGGGTAGTGAGCAGGAAGGTGCATCATGCGCGAGGCGACGGCCCGAGGGCCTTCCATCGACATCAGCGAGTTCGAGCGGCGCCTGCGTGGCGGCGAGCCGCAGGAGAATCAGCCGGGCAGGGGCGAGGCGAAGACCGATCCGCTCGCCGAGCTGGCGCGTCTGCTGCATGGCGATGAAGCGGCCGCCGCGGCCGACCCTTACGGGCGAGTCTTCGCCGACCAGCAGCGCCGGGAGCCGTCCGTGAGCCAGAGAGACAGAGACGTTTTCGATACGGCCGAGCTGCGCGGCGCCTTGCCGCCGGTTTCGCCGTCGCAGAGGTCGCCTTCGCCCATGTCGCCGCCGCCGCTTTCTCCGGCGGCGCAGCAGCAGTCGCAGTCCGACGACTATTACGCCGTGCGCTCGCCCGACGAGGGTCAGTGGGCGCATCAGGATCAGCAGGATTATCTCGATTATGGCGTCGAGGACGAGCCCTATGACGAGCCGCGCGAGCGCAGGGGCTTTTTCGGCGCTTTGCGCGATCGGCTGCGTCCCTGGCATGCGGTGGTCGCGCTCGCCGGCGTCGGCGCGGTGAGCATCGGCCTGGCCTTGGGCCATCGCGGCGGCGTCGTGGCCCCGCAGGAGCTGGCCACCATCAAGGCGCCGGAAGGACCGGCCAAGGTGCAGCCCTCCACCGTGGCCGAAGCCGCTGCGCCCCAACGCGGCGCGGCCGTGCTCGACCGCAATCAGACCGCTCCGGTCAAGAAGGTCGTCTCCAGGCAGGAGCAGCCGGTCGATCCGGCGGCGGCAATGCGCGTCGTCAAGCTCGGCGACGGACCGGTCGATGCGCCGCACGAGGCCGCCCCGGCCGGCGGCCCAATAATCCCTATGGCGCGGAGCCGCGGCGGGTGAAGACCGTCTCGGTCCGGCCCGACGGCACCGTCATCGATCATGACGCGCCGACGCCGGCGATCGCTCGTCCCGTCAATGTCGCGCCCCCGGCGCGGCCGCCGTCCCTCGCCGCCCGGCCGAGCGCCGTCGACGCCGCGGCCGAGCCGCCGACCGCGACGCCCAAGGGTCCGGCCAAGCCCGCCACGACCCCCAAGGTCGCGCAGCCGCCGCGTCCCAAGCCCGCCGCCCCGGCGGCCGCCGCTCCCGAGCAGACCGCCGCCCTCGAATCGGCGCAGCCGGAGGCCGCGACCGGCGGCGATGGCGGCTTTGCCGTGCAATTCGGCGCCGCCGGCTCCGAGGACGAGGCGCGCCGGCTGATGCAGACGGTGAACTCCAAATACAGCGCCCAGCTCGGCGGCAAGCGGCTCGGCTTCCGCCTCGCCAAGGTCGGCGAGAAGAGTGTCTATCGCGTCCGCGCCGCCGGCATGAGCCGCGAGGCCGCGGTCGGCGTCTGCGAGAAGGTCAAGGCCTCCGGCGGCTCCTGCTTCGTCGCCGCCAATTGATGGAGACAGCGGCTCCGTGACGCGCGCTTTCATCTGCGGCTGCGCCGGCCTCGCGCTCTCGCCGGAGGAGAAATCCTTCCTGCGCGAGGCGCGGCCCTGGGCGCGATCCTGTTCAAGCGCAATGTCGCCTCGCGCGAGCAGCTTTCCGCTCTCACGGCGGAAATTCGCGATGCGCTGGGGACGGACGCCCCCATTCTCGTCGATCAGGAGGGCGGGCGCGTCCAGCGTCTCGGTCCGCCGGTCTGGCGCGCCTATCCCTCCGCCGCCGCCTTCGAGCGGCTGGGGCTTCCGGCCGAAGAGACCGCCGCTCTCGTCCGGCTCGGCGCGCGGCTGATCGCCCATGATCTGCGCGAGGTCGGCATCGACGTCGATTGCCTGCCGGTGCTCGACACGCCGGTGGACGGCTCGCACAATATTATCGGCGACCGCGCCTATAGCCGCGTTCCCACGGAGATCGCGCGGCTCGGCCGGGCGGCGGCGGAGGGGCTGCTCGACGGCGGCGTTCTGCCGGTCATCAAGCATATCCCCGGCCATGGGCCGCGCGCGGGCGGACAGCCATCTCGAGCTGCCCGTCGTCGAGGCCTCCCGCGCCGAGCTGGAGGCGCAGGATTTCATTCCCTTCCGCGCCGACGCCGATCTGCCGCTGGGCATGA
>NZ_JQNK01000011.1 GCF_000745215.1 Methylosinus sp. PW1 | reverse complement strand
GGCTGACCGTGCAGGAGATGGAACCGGAGAGCCGCGCCGCGCAGGAAATCGCGGAGCTATGGAATTGGATAGGTGCAGGATTGCAGATTGGCACAAGTGCAAGTGTGCACAAGGATGCGGCGGCATGAGCAAGACGACAGCGAAAGGGGCGGCATTCCTTCAAGCATTTCCCCGATTGAGGCACTCCCCGCAGAAGCTCCAGCGGCTAATGCTGCGCCAGCACCGAAGCCGGAGAACGTCGCCGCTGCGAGCCGAAAAGGGTTGAAACACATAGGGGGATATTTTAACCGGCCAGACGTTGAAAAGTTCGCCATCCTACGCGCACGCTTGGGCTCGATAATTCGGAACTCATCAAGCTGGCGATTGACGAGCTTTACCGGAAACACGAGGCAAAGCGCGCGTTCGGCGATTAAGGCGTAAGAAATGAAGGGCCAGCGGTCTCGCCTCGAAACCCGCCAGCCCCATCACCTTGCACAATCTCCGCATCCCTGCATCGACTGTGAGACGAGGCTAGCGCGGGGCAGGGTAGGGGAGCAAGGGGATAACGCGCGCGTGCCAGCGCCAAACCTCGGGCCGGCGCGAGGGCTTTTAAGAGCGGGCCAGCCCCATCATCTTGCTCTAAATATCCTAGCGGAGCGCGAGGGCGGCAATGAGCCCTCGCCACAGCAAAAAGTTGCGCGCCTTGGCGCGCTCCATATGCGCACGTGAATTCGAGAAGTGTCCTAGCGCGGACTTATCCACCCCGCCGCGCTTCGCTGTTGGGGCGGCGCGGGGCGTGGATAAGTCCTACTGAAAGCGCCGTGTTCAATGCCTCGCGGGCGGCGGCATTGTTTCGGGAAGCTGTAAAAAGGTGGGCGGCGTCGGGCAGGTGCGCGGCGCTCTCCTTGAAGGAGTTCCGGGACATGGCGGAACGTGAAGAGAGAGAACCGGCGAAGCGGGGAATCACGCCGGAAGAGCGCTACGAGGCGGAGCGCGCGGCGTCCTACCATTTTCACAAGCAACGCGGCTCAATGGGCATCCATTATCATTTTTACCCGCAAGACCGACCGAGGCTTCCCCCCGGCCGCCATGAGCGCGAATTCGGGGAACGGGAGCGCTGAATCGGAGCAGGGTCAACCGCGTTCGGGCGTGCGGCCGAGCCGGCGCGCCATTTCGGATTCTTCGAGAGGAGCGGAAGGCGAGGCGAAAATTCCGCGGAGCGTTTAGCCGCCGACATGTTGCGTCCCCTCGCTGTCATTCTCGATAGCGGCGGCCGGCTGGGCGATCCGCCATGCGAAAGAAAACGGATCGGCCGAAGTCGGAGAAGGCTGCGGGCTTGAGGCGGTTTCATCCAGCGGCGGCGTGGGAGGCGGGTCTTGCGGTTCTTTCGCCTGCGTCGGAAGATTGAACAGGGCGCGATCGGCGGGCTTCGTCAATCCGGCCGCGAGCAGACCGAGCAGGAGGCTGGCGAATGGCCCGCCGGGTTGCTCTCGAATTCCTTGAGAGCAATCGCTCCGGCAATTTCCCTTTTCCGTTGCAGTTCCTCTTTCGCCGCTTTGCGGGCTTCCGCCTCGGCTTCCTTGATTTTTTTGGCAAGCTCGATTTGTTGCTGGCGGTATTTTTCGAGGTTCTTTGGAGAGACAGCGCGGCGCATCGATCAATCCTTACGGCGCAGGGATAACAGGTCGGAGCAGTCGAAATATGAGCCGTAGAAAACCATAGCTTCCGTTCCCGAATCAATGGCAGAATCAGAGCGGCTGAAGCTCACAGCTTTGCAAGCCATGTGAAGTTAAACGAGATGTGGCCCAAGTGCCGCCCTCGTTTCCCTTCACGCTTGGCAAGGGGCAAGCCCGTTGCATCCCCCAGCGGCTTCAGCCGCATCAGCGCCGTCGTTCGAGCGGAGATCATGGCCGCCAATTGTTCGCGGCGGTAGTTCTTTCAGGGAGGCGCGAGATTGGACACATCGCCCGACGCCGCAAAGCCCCCACGACGGCGCGCGCCGTGGCGCGATCGAAAGCGCGCGCTCGATCCAAAAGATAAATTCGTGGCCGTGCGCGTGACCGAACCCGAGCGCGTCCTGATCGCGGAATCCGCGAAAGCGGCCGGCCTGAAAATCGGGGGCTATCTTCGGGCCTTGGCGATCGGCAATGCCGGGGCAAGGGCGAAGCGCGGCGCGCGGGAAGAGCGCGAGGCGCTGGCGCGCATTCTCGGCGAACTTGGCAAGCTGGGGTCGAACGTCAATCAGATCGCGCGTTGGTGCAACACCGACCGAACCGCGCCACACCTCCGCGAGGTGGAGCTGATGCGCGCCGACGTTGCGGCAATGCGTGCGGCAATCATGCGGGCGCTCGATCGTGGTGATTAAGGGAAAGAGCGTCGCGGGGGCGAAGCGGCTTGCGCAGCATTTGGGGCGCAAGGATACGAACGAGCGGCGTAACGAAGTCGTGGAAATGCGCGACGTGGCGGCCGCCGACGTGCAGGGCGCTTTGCTGGAAATGGAAGCCGTCGCCGCGGGCGGCTGTCCCAACTGCAAGAAGCCGCTCTATCATGCTTCGATCAACACGCGCGCCCACGAACGTCTGACGGACGAGCAGCGCATGGCGTCGATTGACCGGCTGGAGAAAGAGCTTGGTTTGACCGGCCAGCCGCGCGTCGTCGTCGTGCATGAAAAGAACGACGGGCGCGAGCATTGTCACATCGTATGGAGCCGGATCGAGCTCGAAAAAATGCGGACCATCAGCGACAGCCATAATTTCCGAAAGCACGAAATCGTGGCGCGGGAACTGGAACGGGAATTCGGCCATGAGCGAGTGCAAGGCGCGCATATCGAGCGCGACGGCCAGCCGCGCCCGGAGCGGGCACCGAGCCACAAGGAACACCAGCAGGCCGAGCGCACGGGCATACGGCCGAAGGCCGCGAAGGAACTGATTACCCGGCTTTGGAACGAGGCCGACAGCGGCAAGGCGTTTCAAGCCGCGCTCGAAAAGGAGGGCTGGATTCTCGCGCGTGGGGATCGGCGGGATTTCGTTGCCATCGACCCCAAGGGCGAGACGCATAGCCTCGCGCGGCGGATCGAAGGGGCAAAGGTCGCGGATGTGCGGGAGCGGCTTGCCGGCGTGAATGCCGCCGACCTCTACAGCATCCCGGAGGCCCGCGCCGCGCAGCGGGAGAAAGAAAGGGCGGCAACCGACGAGCGAGAGCTTGCGGCGCAGGCCCGCGCGCGGGACATGTCGCGCGACCGCGAGGCGCAGGCGCAGGCCGACGGCTATTTTAAGCTGGAGAAGGCCAACCGGGCCGACCGCAACGCCGTGCGGCTGGACGTGGTGAAGGAAGCGGCCGAGGCCGACCGGCAGCAAAAACAGCAAGAGCGGCAGGAGCGCCACGAGGCGGCTTCTCGGGCGCGGCAGGAGGCTTGGCGGGCGAAGGTGGACGAGAACAACCCGGAAAAGGTCAATGTCGCGCAGAAGGGCGAGCAGGTCGCGCGGCGAGGCTTGCAGGTGGCCGACCGGGCGACGGGCGCGGTGATGAGCCTTGCCGATTATATGAGCGGCCTTGTTTCCGGGCATTCGAAGCCGCCGCTGGCCCGCGATCGGGAGGGCGAGCTTGCCGGCTTCATTCATGACGACCCGAAATTGCGCAAGGAGCAGCAGCTTGCGCGCTATGCGGCGATCAAGGCCGATCGGGACGCGGAAAAGGCGCTCGACCGCATCGAGGACGACATGAAGCAGGGGCGCGCCTTATCGGCTTCCGACGTTCAGAACCTCACGCAGGCCCATCAGGAGACGTTGCGCAAGTTCGGCGACGACGGCATGCGGCAGCTCATCGACGAGCGCCAGAAGCACAGGGAACGCTACTGGCGAAGCGACGGCCGCGAACGAGAGTGATCCGGGTTCCCGTCCTGTCCGGCAAGTCGGGAACCGCGACGCGGCGAAAGCCGGGCGCGCCGCAACGATCACAGGTTTTCGCCACGCCTCGCATACGATCGTATGCCGCGAGCGGCCGGAGCCGGCACCGCGCCGGAAATCGAAGAGCGGCGGCGGGGGCGGCAGCCGTTTCACGACGCGAAATCTTGCCGCCGATCATGTGGAGCTGTGCCACAATCCCTTGAAAGACCTGCGGCGCTGGCTGGCCGAAGACAAGAAGTTCGCGCGCCCGCCGCCCGCCCGGTCGTTCACCAACGAGGGGGGCGCTTATGCTCACACAAAGAGGGCGGCAGTTGCTTTGGCAGAAACCGCAGGGGTTCGCGGCCAGTCATTGCCGCCGCTGCGAAGCGGGTTGGACGCGGAAAGGAGCCGAGGGCGAGCTGACCGTGTGTTTGCTCGATCGGGAGCCGGTTTTGGCCGATATGACGGGCTGCGATCGTTTCGAGGCGAAGAAGGCCGAAGGGTAGGAGACGCCGCGCCGCGCGGCGTCGAGGCCACGTCCAGTTACGAAGCGGAGGCCGAAGCCATCAACGCACTGTTCGCCGCGAAACTGGCCGGGCTGCGCCGCCGTTTGCCGCGCTGGGAAATTCCGGCCGCCGTGCGCGCGATCAAGGAGCGGCATCAGGCGGCCTTGGCCGCGATGCGCGAGCGACGGCACAACGAGCGCGTAAGCGCGCGCGACGAGCGCCGCGAGCGGGCGGGCTACCCGCCGGCCGCGCGGCCCGCATAGCGCCTTTATTCGGGCGCGCCGTGGCATCGGTCATAGGGTTTGCCGGAGCCGCAGGGGCATGGTTCCGCCGCCCGCACCGCATCAAGCGAGGGGTAGCGCTGCGTTCCCTGCGGGGCGTACACTTTAACGGAGCCGTCCGAAAACATCGCGTAAGTCTTTCCGTCGAATTGGTGGCGATCGATTTCGAACGGACTGTCCGGGGCGACGCTCGACCCGGCAGGGTCGGCACCGCGCGCGCCCGTGCGCGGATCATCCCACAGCCCGTTAAGGGCCGGATCATCCCAATAGGCTTTCCGCTGCGTGGCAATCGGACGCTCACCCTGCGGCAGCACAAGCATGCGATCGTGACCGAACTCGAGCATGATCTGTTCGGGGGAGAGCAAGGGGCGCACGGCTTCGCCGACATTCTGGCCCTTGCTCAAACCGTAGAGGTCTTCCTGCCGGCCATGCGTTTCGACCAGCCGCCCGCCCATGAAATCCGACCAGTATTTTGCCGTGTCGTAGTCATCGAGATTGAACAGGGCGCGCACGCCGGCATTGCCGACGAAGGAGGCCCAGCGCCCTTTGTAGAGGTCTTTCATCTGCGCCACGTCCTGAAAGACGCAAATCAGCTGCACGCCGTAGCCGGCCGCGAGGCCGATTGCGTTTTCGATCGGCTGGACATGGCCGAGAGTCGCCATCTCATCGAGCATGAAGCAGACCGGCAGCGGCGGCGGGTCGAGAGTGTCCGTCATCTCGTCGAGCGCGGAAGTCAGCACCAGACGCAGCCAGCGATTGAAGACCGGGAATTTCGGCGCGGAGAGGCAGAGGTAAACCGTCATGGTTCCCCGGTGCCACAGCCGGAAATCCACCTCTTCGCCTTGGCCCGACGCCGACAGGCAAGCGATCATGGCCGGGTTGTCGAGAATGTCGGTTTGACGCTGGGCCGCCGAGATAATCGAACCCAGCTCCTTGTCCGGCGTTTCGAGGAACGAAAGCGCCAGGTCGCGCAAGAGGCCGTCCGCATCGTCGATTTGCAGCATGGCTTCGAGCGTCGGCTTGATGTCGCCGAGCAGTCGCCGGCGCACGGCAAGCAGGTCTTTCTTCGCCGGCGAAATCTCCGGCGACACATAGACGAACATCAGGAGCAGCGCGAAGAGCTGTTGCGCGGCGTTAAACCAGTGGTCGCGCTTCTCACCTTCGCCGGGAATAAAAAGCGCGGCGGCGAGCGCCTTGCTTTCCGCTTCCATGTTCTGCGGCGTAAAGCGCGACAACGGGTTGAATCGCGCCTGCGGCTTCCCCGAAATCCCGAACGGATCGAGGTAGAAGACCTTCTGATTGAGCGCCGCGCGTTGCCGGCCGGTCGCCTTGGCGTTCTCGCCCTTGGGATCGAGCACGAAGGCCGAGCCGCGATAGCGCAGCAGATGCGGGATGATGAGAGTCACGCCTTTGCCGCTGCGCGTCGAGGCCATAATCAGGACGTGCTTTTCGGTGTGCAGCTGGAGCAGCCGCCCGCCGGCATGGCCGAAGCCCATGCCCTTAGGATTATGCAGGCGGGCGATTTCTTCCGGCGCCGCGAAGCGGGCGCCCTTGCTGTCGTCGGGCGCATTCGGCGGCGCTTCGCTGCGCAGCCAGAAAAAGAAACGCACGATGTAACCGGCGAGGCCGCGCGCCTGCACCCGGTAGATTTGCAGCATGTTCTCGAATTCGAGAATCTGCTTGAACAGCATCACCGGCACGCCGACGAAGAACGTGAAAATCGCCGAGACGACGCCGAAGAGAGTGAGGATCACCAGCCCGCCGCTGCCAATCAGGGCCAGCGGCACCAGCAGCAGCGTCCCGAGAAGAACGATAAAGAACCCCGGAGTTACAGGGTCGAGCATGCCGATCCCGTCCGGCAGGAACAGGCCCACCAGCGATATGACGAGGTCGCCCATGATGTTCATGGAGATGCAGCCGAACATCATCGCCAGCGCCGTGGAGCCGGCGACGAGGCGCTTGCCGTTCACCCATGCGAACGGGTTGAGCAGCACGAGCAGGAAGACGAGTCCGACCGCCAGCCCCCAGAAATCGACGGCAAGGCCGCCGATAGCTTGCGGCGGGATTGCGCGGGCGAAGAGCTGGGAGAGATTGCCGAAGAGACCCCATGCCGTCCCCGCCATGAAGGCCGCATACAACAGCAGGAGCGCGATCGCGGTTTTTGAAAAGCCCTTGCGGCGGGGTTGCGCGGGTTGAGGCGAGGGCTTTTGAGCGCGCGGAGATCGGCGCGGCGGGGCTTTCGTGGGCGCGTTCATCGGCGGCGTCCGGCTTCGATTGTTGCGGACGGGCGCGCAGCAATCACAAATGGCAATGACCTAGAGCTAAAGGCCACGCTGGCGGCTTCGCAAGGGAGCGGCCATTTCCGGGCCTGAAAATTTTTTCGATCCGAGCCGATTTTGCGGCGCGCCGCCGCATAAATAGAACGTCCCCACTTTCCGGGGTCGTTTCAATCAATGGAGATAATATATTGATTATAAAAGAACTTTCAAAAAATTCGTTGAGACTCTTGCACGCCACGATTGCCGATGCGCTCGCCGAAGAGGACGCGCAAGGAGGATCATCTCTCGGCGTGCGCGAATATCCCGACTGGCGTCGGCAGGCCGAGGATTACGAGGCCGAATTGAGCGCACGCGGCGAGGAATTCGCGCCGATAGAGTGGAATCGCTCATAGCCTGATCGATCAGGCGGCCGCCCGCCGTGGCGGCCTCCCCCGTTCTCGCGTGCGCAATTTCCCTGTGTGGAAATGCGTGCGCGAGCGCGGCAGCATGTTGCCAATATGTTCCACGTGAGCTAGACCGTCGAAAAACGCCAAGGGAGGAGGGTACAGACACAATCTTTAGTATAGGTGGCTGCGACGTGACCAAAATATCGGTTCAGGAGAGCACAAGCCTTTCACAGCGCGGGCGGCACAGCGAGCATATCAACCGCCGCACAACCCAGTCGATCTTTAAGGCGTTCGACTTCGCCGCCGAGATCGGCAGTCCGCTTAACACCTACGTCGTCATTCATTTGCCCGAAAATGACGGCCGCGCGGCAAACAGCGCGTTCAGGGAAATTCGCCACAAATATCGAGACTGGCTCAATTACCGCTCGAAAGCGCGCGGCTCGGCATCGCCGCCCGCCTATGTTTTCACCTTCGAGAACCCCGACGGCCTGACGCATGTGAACTGGGTTCTGCATGTGCCGGACGCCTTCAAGCGGGAGTTCGAGGCGAAGCTCACCAAATGGGTCGCGAAGGTCAACGGCATCGTCAGGCCGCATGACGTTCACGCGCAGCCCGTCACCGGCAACCCCAAGAGCCTTGCGAAATACATCGTCAAAGGAACCGACCCGGCCTTTGTCGATCACTTCCATTTGCGCGGCGTGCATGCGCCGCAGGGATGGTTTCGCGGGCAACGCGCCCGTGTCAGCGCGTCGCTCGATAAGAGCGCACGTGCCGCCGCAGGTTTTCGTTCGCGCAGAGCTTCCCGGACGCGACAGGTCTGGGCACAGGCTCATCCTTGATTGGTTCACCGCCAGCGGCCTATCCAAATAATGAGTTTTTCGGCTACGTCGGAAAGTTCAAAAAGTTAATAAACAGTTAAGCAAAATAGTGTAGAGTGCTATTGCTGTTTCATCTTTGCCAGTTTCTTCATGTCCTTGCCGCTTTCCTTGCGCGCGCGGCTTTTTGTTTGTTGCGCCGCTCTTATCGTCACCGCCTTGCCGCGCGATTCTTTCGCGGCTGTGCAATGGCGGCGCGTCGGCACGGTGAGCGGCACCCTCACCGCCAACCAGCTCTGCAAGACGGACGGCAACGACATTATTTGCGACAGCACGACGCCAACGATTTCCGGCGGAAATGTCGGCATCGGTTCAACCTCCCCCGTCTCTTCGCTCGATTTAAGCCAGAAGACCGACGCCATCGCCCTGCCCGGCGGAAGCAGCGCGCAGCGCCCGACGGCGGTCAACGGCATGATCCGCTACAACACCGGCGGCGTCGGCTCGCTTGAGGCCTATCTCAACGGCGCATGGACGACCCTGCTCAATGGCGCGGGCGGTGGTTCGGCGGCGGGCAGCAATGGACAGGTGCAGTTCAACAATGGTGGCGTCCTCGGCGCGAGCAGCAATTTCGTGTGGGACAATACGAATTCGAATCTTTCCGTATCAGCCTTTAATACAACGCCACTTAAAGTATCAACGAGTTATGGAAATCCAGCAATATTAGCTACTGCCGGTAATGGCGCGGCTGTTTCGGCAACATCTTCGTCAAATGATGGCGTATATGGGGTCTCCACGTCGGGAAATGGCGTTCATGGCTCCGCCTCTAATGGCACCGGTGTTTTTGGCAGAGGCGACAACGGTTACGGCGTGTATGGACAATCCGTTTATTCTTATTCCGGCTTCTTTGAAGCCCAATGGAATAACAATACAGCCGCAACGCTCGTGACACAGCAAAACGGCACGGGCACAGGTGATCTGTTTCAAGCGCTAAACAGCAGTGGCACCGTTCTCGCCAATATCACGGCAAGCGGCCGCCTCGGCATCGGCACGCCCTCGCCCGCGACGCTTCTGGACGTGAACGGCGCGGCGTCATTGCGCCTTGGCACCGACTACACGACAACGGGCAGCCAGAACAATGTCAGCATCGGCGCGACCTCGACCGTGCGTTACAATGGCACGGCAGCGGCGACTTTCACCGGCATTGCCGCTGGGGCGAACGGGCAGATTTTGTATCTGCATAACCCGTCTTCCTATACGCTGACCCTATCGAACCAAAACGCTTCGTCCAGCGCGGCCAACCGCATCGTCACCGGCACAGGCGCGGATTTGCCAGTGCCGAGCAACACCAGCGTCACCCTGCAATACGACAGCACCGCCGCCCTGTGGCGCGTGACGGGGAGCAGCAATTCAGGAAACACCCTCGCCGCAGGATCGACCGGACAGGTGCAATTCAATGGTGGCGGCTCTCTAGGTGCGAGCAGCAATTTTGTTTGGGACAATACGAATGGGCGGCTGGGGATTGGGACGACGAATCCGACGTCACTTCTAACTGTGGCGGGGGCCGCGCAGTTCAATTATTCGTCAGCAGCAGCCGAAGGGATCGCCGTAAAACCATATAGCTCTGGATACGGCGGCCATGCCATTTCCGAAATATCCGGTACAAACAGTTCAGTGTGGACTGCCGGGCAAGGGCTGATTTTCAGAAACGACGTGGCTCAGGCTTCCATCGGAGCAAGTTTGTATGGGGCGAGCAGCATAGGCGCGAAAATCGGCCAATTCGGCACTGATGGCATTGGAAACATCAGCAATGCTATCTGGCTTACGGCTGATTCCACGAACACCTATGTAACCTCGATGCAGTATGCCGGATCGCCTTATCCTCCGCTTTACATCAGCGCCCCAACCATCAACTTTAATACCGTCGCTGGCGGCGGCGCGTGGCCAAACGGCAATGGCGGCGTATCCTACGGATCAACCGCTATGACCATAACTGGAGCAGGGGCTGTCGGCATTGGCAGCGCGACGCCTGCCGCAGGCATGAAAGCCGACATCGCGGGGCCGGTGAAGGTCGCTGGCACCGGCAGCGAGCCTTGCACCGCCGCGCAAGTGGGAGCCATTCGCTACAATCCGTCCGGCAACTACTTCGAGCTTTGCTCCTATCCGTAGCCCTGTCATGAGCCTTTGCCTTTCGAGCGGAAAGCTCTGACCAGTTGGGCCGCGCCGGCCAAGAGCGTCCCCAAGTCTTTCATCAATTCGCCGAAGGTGTGCCAGTCCATTGGTGCGGCCTCTCGTTCGATTCGCCGCATCGAGTTTCGTTGAGGTACGGCGGCGTCAATTGCGAACCGCACAGATTTTTTCGTGTTGGGCGTGATCGGCAACGCACTGGCGAGCGTGCAAAAATCAAGACTTTTGCATAATCCGCCGACCCCACGTTTTGCAGGCCTTCCCACTATGCAAAAGATACTTGCAAAAGCTCAGCGATTTTTCCCCTCGTGGCTGCATCATAAGTATGATAAAGTATGAACATGATTTTCGAAAGGAGCCGCCCCATGTCCGACATCGAGAGGTTGACCATCACCCTGCCCGCCGACATGGCTGCGATCGTCAAGAGCGCCGTTGAGGCCGGCGACTACGCCTCGACCAGCGAAGTCGTGCGCGAGGCCATCCGCGATTGGAAAATGAAACGCGCTTTGCAGTTGCAGGAGCTTGCCGCGCTTAAGCAGGATATCGACAAAGGCTTGGCCGACGTTGCCGCGGGGCGCGTGAGGGAGTTTGACGCCGAAGCCATCATTGCCCGAGGGAGGAAGCTATTAGCCGACCGCTCAAAATCCGTTTGACCGAAACGGCGGAAGCCGACCTTGCCGAAATTTGGGCTTACATCGCCGAGGATTCCGAAGAAGCCGCCCGCCGATTGATCGACAAAATCATGACGACTCTCGCGCGGGCGCAGGATTTCCCCATGTCTGGCGCGGCGCGTGACCAGCTCGCGCGCGGTCTGCGCGCGATGTTCCAAGGCAATTACGCGCTCTATTACATGTTCACCGAAACCGAGGTTATCCTTGTCCGTGTGTTGCATGGCGCGCGCGACGCCGCCGCCATTGCCGAGCAAGGCGGGTTTTCCTTTCCATGATCTACGGCTATGCGCGAGTCTCGACCGACGGCCAGAGCGTTGACGCGCAGGTGAAGCAGCTGCGCGCCGCCGGATCCGAGAAGGTTTTCCGCGAGACGGCCAGCGGCGCGAAGTCCGACCGGCGCGAGCTGGCCCGCGCGTTGAAGGCGCTCGGCGACGGCGACACCCTGCTTGTAACCCGTCTCGATCGGCTGGCGCGATCGACGCGCGACCTGTTGAACATCCTAGACGCCGTGGCGAAGGCTGGGGCCGGCTTCCGTTCGCTGCATGACACATGGGCCGACACCACGACCCCACACGGCCGGTTGATGCTTACCGTGCTGGGCGGCTTGGCCGAGTTCGAGCGCGAATTGATCCGCGCCCGCACGGGCGAGGGCCGCGAGCGCGCCAAAGCGCGCGGCGTTCACATGGGCCGACCCCCTGCCCTCACCCGTCACCAGCGCGAGGAGGCCCGCAAGGCGCTTGCCGACGGCACCGCGTCGCAGGCCGATCTTGCGCGGCGGTTCAATGTTTCGCAGAGCACAATTTCGAGGCTTGCCTGATTTAAACTTCGTCGGCTTCATCCTCGATAGCCGCTGCTTCCGCTTCCTGCTGTTCGGCGATGGCTTTCGGGAGAGCCGCGAGCTTCTTGCCCGACAGATAATCCGCGACGCGCTGGATTAGGAATTCCGGCGTCAGACTGCTATCCGCAAGTTTCTCCATCTTCTTGCGTCCGGGATGCAACACGTCCCACGGGGACTTGTATTGTGTCGCCCGTCGAATTCCGGGGTCTTTGTTTCCGAACCCGTCAATGGCACGATTCCAGACCGGCTTGAAACTTTCGATTAGCATGTTTTCGCCGAGCGGAATCCAGATGTCATCGACCACCAAATGACGAACGAAGAAATCCGCCAGCTCAAGATTGTTGGCCTCATCGACCGAGCTTGCATGTTGGCGCAGACGGTCAGCCAACGCGCGTCCTTTTGACGAATCCTTCGTCACGCCACCTTTCCGGCCTCCTTTCGGAATCGCTTTGCCGACGTAAATCGGGACTTTGAAAGCGCCCTCTCGATTGACTGCGGCTATGGAGGCATACGCCGGAAAATCGCCCGTATAGTAGATCACATAGACCCCTGCCCCCGCGATACTCTCGCATTCGCCGAGCGGAATGGCCGCGCGGCCCAGCAACTCGGTTTCCACGCTCCGCGCGAGGTTAAGCTTATCGAGTGGATTATAGGGGCCGGTCACGACGCGCGCTCCAAATGACGCGCGACATCTTCTCCGACGACACGCGCCAGCCGCACGGGAACCGCGTTGCCAAGCTGGCGCATCGTTTCCGTCCAAGAACCATGAAAAAGAAAATCATCGGGGAAGGTTTGAAGCCGAGCGCTTTCGCGCACGCTGAAATAGCGAATGCTGCCATCCGGTCGCCGCAACATGTTTTCGCCGCCAGGTACGCCGTGGACGCCTGCCTTGAGAGTTTTCGCAGGCTCATCGAGCGGGCTGCCCGTATGGCCCGGATAGGCGCGCGCGCCCGGTTGAAAACGATGGTTCAGGAACGCCGCCGCCGCGGCGGGGTCTGTTTCCGGGTCGGGAATGCCGCGGAGTGCGTCGCGCACCGTCTGCCACGCAAGAGCATTCGGCGCGTCTGTATGCTTGGCGCGCGCCGCGGGAACGTGGCGGAGTTTTTTCGGCACTTCGTGCCGCTCCCAATAATCGCCGTGAACCTGATCCCAAAGCAGGGCATCTTGTGAATGCGTGGCCAAAGGAAAGCTCCACGACACGTTAACGTCTTCGCGGAATCCGACGAAGAAAACGCGCTCGCGGCGCTGGGGAACGCCGTAGTCCGCGGCATTCACCAGTTGCGTCACGACGCGATAATTGAGGCCCGACCGGCTTCCGCTGGTGTGATGCTGCTCGAGCCGGGCGAGATGATTAGCCCACGCCTCGCTTTTGCGCCGTTGAATTTCCGGGTGTTCCAGTTGAAGGCGGATATACTCGAAATAATTGCGGAAACTCTCCCGCGTCAGCCCCTTCACGTTCTCGAAGATGAACGCTTTCGGCTTCGAGTCGCGCACGGCACGAATGGCCTCCGGGAACATGTCGCGCCGATCCTTGTGCGCCCCATGCTTGCCGCCGAGGGAAAAAGGCTGGCATGGAGGGCCGCCGGAGACGAGTTGCAGCTTGCCCTCGTACTTGCCGAAATCGACCTCTCGCACGTCGCCCGCCGTCAGCTTCCAGTGCTTCACGGCGTCAACGCCGCGGGCCTTGTTCTCGCGGATTGTGTCGCAGCAGTAGCGATCCCATTCAATCACGTTGACGGGCCTGAATCCGGCGTGGTGCAGGCCGATACCGAGACCGCCCGCCCCCGCGAAAAGCTCAATGGATTTCATGGCCCTAGAAATGATCGTATCCTCTGTTTCAGCAGTTCCTTGTCTCCGAGCTGGCATTCCCAAATTACGAGGAAATCCCAGCCCATTGCCCTGATCCGTTCCTGATTTTTCGCGTCGCGTGCGCGGTTCGCTTCGAGCTTGGGAAGCCAGAAATCGAGCCGTGACTTTGGAAGCCGCGCGAGCTTGCAGGTCGAATCATCATGACGATGCCAGAAACAACCGTGCACGAAAATGATTTTTCGTCGGTTTCCAAAGGCTAAATCCGGGCAGCCGGGGAGGTCGCGGCGGTGCAGTCGGTAGCGGTACCCCAGCTTGTGCACGATTCGGCGGACAAGCATTTCGGGCGCAGTGCCGCGCCCCTTTACGCGCGCCATGCGTTCGCTGCGTTCGGCTGGCGTGAGAGTATCAGCCATCGACCATCAGGCCGCGGCCTTCCCCTTGGTGAAACGCTTCACCCAGCCGATGAAGGCGCTGTGCGGGTTTCGTGGCGGCGGCTTGTCCCTGCCCCATTCGTTGAACCGCGCGACCAGGGCTTGCCTATCCCATCCGGGCGCGATGTCGCGCACCTGTTCGAGAACCAAATCGTTGGGGAGATAATCGCCTCGTGCGTCGGCGCTCTTCTTCGCGTCGAACGCGCGCGCGCGCCGCGCCTTACCTTGCAGCACTTCATCGCGTTCGTCGCGCGCCGCTGTTTTCGTCAGCGTGAATTTTATCTTTGCGAAGGACTTTCCTTCGCGCAGGCCTTCGTAGGCGACGAAAAACCCGGCCTCTTCGGCGCGCTCATTGATTTCATTTACGGCGGGTTCAATGACACGCCGCTTAAGATATTTCCAATCCTCATAGGAAGACGCGTCGTCTGACACTTTGAGCCATGACCGGAATTCATCGAGCGAGATCGTGAAACCGTTTTCACGCCGGTTCACGTAGGCTTCGAGAATTTCATAGAGCGTCACGGCATATTTGCTGCGCAAGGCCAGGACGACATGGCAGCGCAGCCGCGCAAAGGCGCGCGGCGCGAGAATCTGTTTTGAGAGTCCCCTGCCGAAGGCGTAGTAGATTTTGCCTGTTTCGCGGTAGCGCTTGCTGAACAGAGCTTCGCTCACAAGCGCGCTAATCCCCTCGTAATCTTCGTCTTCCCATTCGACCGTCGTTTTGACGAGCCGCCGCATGCTCTGCCAAAGGGCGGCGGCGTCGGTTTCTTCTTCGGCTTTCCCGAGACTGATTTTGCCGCGCGTCCCAAGGTCGGTGCGGCCGAATTTGCGGAACAAGCGCACCAGCTCCGCGACCGAGATTTCATGATAGGGCTTATCAGAATCCAGTTCGTCCCAAGCATTGTGCAGCAGCAGCAGCCACAGCTTGCGATCAAGCGCCGTGAACGGCCCTTCGACGCGCACCATCACGACCGGCAAGGGCACAGGGACAGTCGCCGGACGCGCCGCTGACGGCTTCCAGATGTCACCTGTCGGCTTAGGCCCGCTCTTCAGATCGAGCGGCAATTGCGCGGGCGATTCGGTCATAAAGCAAAGCTGCCGGATTTCCGGGGGACGCGCAAACAAAATCCGTCCCCCTTTCCGCCGGGTCAGGCTTGCTGAATCCGTCCCCCGGAGCGCTGATTTTGTCCCCCGCAAGCTACCAGCTCGGCGGCTGATTCTGTCCCCCGGAACGGTTTTGCAAGCGTGCAATTGTGCAGGATTGCATATTTGCACGGCAAGCCCGCCTTGTGGACTATTGGCTGATTTTGTCCCCCGGAGCGCTGAATCCGTCCCCCGGAGCGCTGATTTTGTCCCCCGGAGCGCTGATTTCGTCCCCCGCAACGTCGCTAAGCTGTTGCTATAATGTCGTTTTTTGCTCTAGAACAGAAGAACAGTAGAACATCAGAACAATGGCAGGCTGTGGATAACAACCCAAGCAATCCGCATGTTTTCAATGCCCTATTGTATTCGGAGCCGCGCGAGGACGCGCGGCAACTCCCCACGCGAGCATATGCGCCCTAAAGGACGCGGCGCGCTCGTCGCGCCGTAGCGCGACATTTCCTCAGCGAGAAAGGGGCTGTTTTGACGCTCGCGCTTCCTTCAGAGTTTGCGCTTTCCCCCCGTCCCTCAAACGCCAAACGGTAGCACCATGCTCGCAAGGTCAAGCCCTTCGGGCTGCTCCGCTTCGCTTCGCCCCTTCGGGTGACTCTTGCTGCGCGTGGAGCTGTTGAGGAGGCGTCGGGACGAAGGGCGTCCCAAGAATTCGACGGCCTGCGGCGCGTCGAACAAAGGGCAAGGCCTAATCCGCAAGCCCGATAATGACTGAAAACAGATGATTGAGCGCGGGTTATTGCTCCGAGGGCGAAAGCCCCAATCACAGGGCCGCATTTGGCGCGCGGCATAGGGATAATTTTGGCAGCCATCATTTGAGACCGCAGTTTCAGACTGTTTGTGTCGGTCGCGTATTTGCCTCTATCGGCGCATTTCTGCACGTGTGCAGCTGTGCACACAAGACCAATGGTGCGAAAGCCGCAGGAAACTAGGGCGTTGACGCGAATCAAAAACCGGCGCAAGTTTGCATTTGTGCACAGTTGCAGAAAGGCACATTTGCAGATGCTCACTCTTGCAATCACCATCAACAAGGGCGGCGTCGGAAAAACGACCCTCACCAAACACATCGCCGCCGCCGCAACCGATGCGGGCCTTAACGTCATGATTCTTGACATGGACACCCAACAGAACGCGACGAATTGGGCCAAGCGGCGAAAAAACAAGCACGGCCGGGATTTGCCCGTCGTCAAGTTCATCACCGAAAACGACCTGACCGACGAGCAGAGAAAAGCCGAGCAGGCGGGTTGCGACCTTCTTTTGATCGACACCCCACCAGGTCGGAGCAGTGAAGCCCCGGCAGCCGTCGAAGCCGCCGATTTCGTTCTCATGCCCTTCTGGCTCGAAAGCGACGCGCACGACGGCGTGGCGAAGAGCGCGGGACTTGCGCGCCGCATGGGGAAACCCGCCATAGCAATTTTGAATTTTGCGACCCCGAATAGCCGCAGCCACGAAGAGGCTGCCCGCAGCGTTATGGACGCGCTTGGTGTGGCCATGGCCCCCGTTGTGCTGCATCGCTATGAGCTTTACCGGCTGGCGAACCCCGAAG
>NZ_JQNK01000010.1:2500-159563 GCF_000745215.1 Methylosinus sp. PW1 | reverse complement strand
GCCCATGCGCCGTTCGGCTTCGTAGGACAGCAGGGCTGCGATCGCATCGGGCACCATGGACCAGGACGAAAATATCAGCGCCTTGGTCAGCGGCGCCCGGCTCGCGCCTCGCCGTAATAGGGCATGGCGGCGGGTATCCAGAGGTTCTGTTCCAGATGCTGGCCGAAGATGTCGTCCATGATCGCGCGCATGCGACCGTTGGCCGGGTCCAGCGGCGCATAGGCGTCGATGGCGTCGTGATCGAGCATGGCCGGTCGAGCCGCCTGGATTGCGGTGCGGAGCACGGCCGAAGGCGCGTCGATCTGGTCTTCCAGCAGCCGCTTCAGGCTGTAGTGGCGCATGAAATTGAGCAGATAGGGCGAAGACTTCCAGTATTCGATGATCTCCGGCGCATCAAGCGTGCGCGCCACCTGAGAAACGGCGGATGCCTGCGCGAGGTCGGCGGGCGCGATCGAGACCGTGATGGGAGGCTCGCTCATCATGGAGTCGCGCTCGACTGTGGATGCGACCCGCTCGGTTCGGGCGATCACACGGCGCAGGCGCCGCTCGATGGTCTGGCGGGGTTTCGACCGCTGAGGCATGTGACTGTGGCAGGGCATGCAGGAGGCCGCGGAAGGCGCGCATTTCACGCGCCAGCGTGGCTGCCACCTCCGGCCCCTTTTCCCGGCCGTAGAGGAAACTCAGGGTCTCAAGGAAGTCCTGATAGTGGTCGCCTTCGTCGGGCCTCGTCGCCGGCGAGCGTGAGCATCCGGTAGGGTGTGGCGGAAAGCAGCAAGGTGCGGGCGGCGTGCCCGTCGCCCTCCCCGAGTAGTCGAACAGCTCGCGCGCGAGGATCGCCGCGTCGCTGTCGCCATGCAGCAGATCCCGAAACCGCTGGAACTCGTCCATGATGAATGAGGTCGGGTTGCAGCGCATCCACGCAGGCGTGGGACCAGCTTGGCGCGGAGACGGGCGACCAGGCTGTTGCGGGGCTGTGTCATTTCTGCGGGATAGGTGTCCCGGCGGCGCGGGAAGAGTTCGCAAATCCGTTCGAGTTCCTCGAAGAGGTCGCGATCCGCCTGCACGTCGCGGCGGAAACGCTCGATGATGCGCTTGTCGACGCCTTCGAGGGTGAGGTTGTCCACAGCGCGGTTCCAACCCTCGACGCCGGCCGTGACCTGCAACAGGTTGTGCAGGCCGCGCGGGCGCGTAACGAGGTCGCGCAGGAGATGGAACAGCAAGGCGCGTTCCTGCGTCACGCCCGTCGCGGAGCGCAGATCGAAGGTGGTGCCAGGCGTCAGGCTGATGAAGTTGACCTTGTTGGCGTCCAGGCCCGCCTGGCCGCGCAGTTGCAGGGGAACCAGGGTCATACGGGTCGGCAGAGTCAATTCGCGCCGTCCAAGTACATTCAGCCGGTTGAGGTTCTGCGCGGCGATCGCTTGGTTCGAGCAGATGTAGAGGATGTCGATCCGTTTGGTCGTGTCCCACAGATGCTCGATCATGCGGGCGATCACCCCGCGCGCAACCATCGTTTTGCCGAGGCCGACTTCGTCGGCGACCAGAAACTGGCGGACGGGGTTGTCCTGGCCATAGAGGCGGTCGAAGACGTAATCGACGGTGCGCCGCTGGAAGACCTTGAGGGGCGCAAGTGGCGTCTCGGCGCGAAACCGTTCATCGGTCATGAGCTCGCTCCCCCGGTCGCAAGGGCGATCCGAAAAGTGTCCCAGAGCGCGCGGAACTCTGCCGGAATAGGATCGGCTTCGCCGCCACCGGTCGCCTCCATACGGGTGATGAGGCGCTCGATCGCGTGAAGCTGGTCGCCACCTCGGCAGAAGGCACGAACCATCTCTTCGAGGATCGGTGCGTCGTCGCTGCCTGTGCTCCAGGCGCCCGCACCAGATCCGTCCTGCGCCGCCAGGGCAGCGGCGAAGGGATCGCCCAGTTCGGAGAGCAGAAGATGTTATTCGGCGTGCAAGTTTGACCCCCATACGAGGGGAATCGGCGTTGAAAATTGACCCCCTCTGGTGAAGTCCGGACAGTCCGCCCGTTTTGGTTGAAACGGCGGGTGGTGGGGGATGTTGATTGTGGAGACGATCGGACGAATCCGTCGCGAACATTTCGTCAAGGGCAAGACGATCAAGGAGATCGCTCGCGATCTGGGCATTTCACGGAACACGGTCCGCAAGGCGCTGCGGTCGGAGGCAACGTCCTTCGCTTACGAGCGCGACAATCAGCCGTTTCCCAAGCTCGGGCCTTGGTCGGACAAGCTCGATGAGGTTCTCGCGGAGAACGAGAAGAAGGCGCCGCGCGAGCGGCTAACCCTGATCCGTATTTTCGAAGATCTGAGCGGCCTGGGCTACGCGGGCGGCTATGACGCTGTGCGTCGCTACTCGCGCAAATGGCGCAGCGAGCAAGGCGCGGCGACGGCGGCCGCCTATGTGCCGTTGAGCTTCGAGCCGGGCGAAGCCTACCAGTTCGACTGGAGCCACGAGATCGTTGTGCTCGACGGCGTGACGACGACCGTGAAGGTGGCGCACATGCGTCTGTGCCACAGCCGCATGCCTTTCGTTCGCGCCTATCCGCGTGAGACGCAGGAGATGGTTTTCGACGCGCATGATCGCGCCTTTACCTTCTTCAGGGGCGCCTGCACGCGCGGCATCTACGACAATATGAAGACGGCGGTGGAGACGATCTTCGTCGGCAAGGAGCGCAAGTTCAATCGTCGCTTCGCGCAAATGTGCAGCCATCATCTCGTCGAGCCGGTCGCCTGCACGCCAGCGTCCGGCTGGGAGAAAGGCCAGGTCGAAAATCAAGTCGGCCTGGCGCGGGAGCGGTTCTTCACGCCGCGCCTGCGGTTCAAGACCTACGACGATATGAACGCCTGGCTTCTCGATAAATGCGTCACCTACGCCAAGGCTCATCCGCATCCGGAAATCGCGGACAAGACGGTCTGGGAGGCATTCGAAGAAGAGCGCCCGAAGCTCGTTCCGCTGCGCGGGCGGTTCGACGGATTCCACGAGCTGACCGCGTCGGTGTCGAAGACTTGCCTCGTGCGCTTCGACAACAATAAATACTCGGTCAATGCGAGCGCCGTCGGCGCCCCGGTCGAGATCCACGCCTACGCCGACCGCATCGTCTTCCGCCAAAAAGGGCGGGTGGTCGCCGAACATGCTCGGGCCTTCGGGCGCGGCGCGACGATCTTCGATCCCTGGCATTATGTGCCAGTTCTCGCGCGCAAGCCCGGCGCGCTACGGAACGGCGCGCCGTTCAAGGACTGGGTGTTGCCGGGAGCGATCGAGCGCGTGCGGCGCAAGCTCGCCGGCAGCAATGATGGCGATCGACAGATGGTCAAGGTTCTGGCCGCCGTCGTCGAGGACGGATTGACCGCGGTGGAAGCCGCCTGCGCGGAGGCGCTCGGCCAAGGCGTCCATTCCGCCGACGTCATTCTCAACATTCTCGCCCGCCGGCGCGAGCCGCCGCCCCCGCCGACGATCCCGACGCCCGAGTCGTTGATGCTGCTGCACATGCCGCTCGCCGACTGCGCCCGCTATGATCAATTGAGGAGAACAGGCTGATGGAACGCACCAAGCTCTTCGATCTCATGGGAGAGCTCAAGCTCTTCGGCATGAGGAACGCCTATGACGAGGTGATGTCGAGTGGCATAAAGAGGCAGCATGAGCCGCCACGCATCGTCGGCGATCTTCTCGAGGCGGAAATCGCCGAAAAGCACGCGCGCTCCATCAAATATCAGATGACGATCGCCAAATTGCCGCTGGCGAAGGACTTCGACGGCTTCCAGTTCAACGGTACGCCGATCAATGAAGGGTTGGTGCGCGATCTCTCGAACGGCGGCTTCCTCGACCAACAACGTAATTGTGTTTTCGTCGGTGGAACCGGTACGGGGAAGAGCCATCTTTCGATAGCGATTGCAAGAAATTGCATTCGCGCTGGAAAACGCGGCCGCTTCTTCAACACCGTCGAACTCGTCACCAGGCTCGAGACCGAAGCGCGAGGAGGTCGTCAGGGACGCTTCGCGGAATATCTCACGAGAATGGACTTCATCATACTCGACGAGCTCGGCTACTTGCCCTTCGCGCAATCTGGCGGACAATTGCTCTTCCATCTGATCAGCCGGCTCTACGAACGCACCTCTATCATCATCACTACCAATCTCGCATTCGGCGAATGGCCGAGCGTGTTCGGCGACGCGAAAATGACCAGCGCGCTGCTCGATCGCCTCACCCACCATTGCGACATCGTCGAGACCGGCAACGAAAGCTGGCGCTTCAAGAACCGCGCCTGACGCTTCCCGATCACATCGCGAACCGAAACGCACTCGCCCCGGCTGCGCAACCCCGCCAGCTCCGCCGGGGCGAGCGCTCGCGTTCCGCCCTACGCCAAAAGGGGGTCAATTTTGAACGCCGATCGGGGGTCAATTTTCGATGCCGATTGACAAGGGAGTCGCCGTCGCCGACATAGACCACGGGACCGGAGAAGTGCGCGCCCCGGTGGAGATAGGACGGCATCGGGCCGCGGTCGGGAATGGCCTTGCAGGGGTCGGCCTTGGCTGCGGTCGCCGTGGTCAGCGCTGCCAGCAGCGTCAGGCCGATTACGATACGCATGAGCGTTCGCCCGCCACGATCATCGGCGCCGACGGCCATAACGTCCGCAGTGTTGCAAAGGCCGTGTGGGCAATTGCCTCGGCCAATTCATCCCGATCATTCCCCATCAAGCCGCATACCGCGTCGATACGATCCTGAACCGAGGGGTGCGTATCGGATGCCGCCCAACTGTCCTTTGCAAGCAGGGTCAGCGCGAACAGGGCGAAATAGATCGACATCTCCCGCTTGCGACGGACAAGGACAGGATCGTAGCCGCTTTCATCAGAATAGCGCTGCGCATGCTCCAGAATGAACCGGGTCGCAAATTCATCACAGGAAAATTCCTCGTGTTGCCGCGCCTCCCTTGTGTCGCCATGGACACTCGCACTCGTGCCTTCCCGCTGGTGCCGGATGTGTCTGACCTCATGTAGCAAGGCCCAGGCCACCGCGATAATGGACAGTTCCGAGGCCGCCCGGCCTTGAGGATCTCTGTCCTTGTCCGGCAACGTCCCCGGCTCGGGAACGCCTGTTGGCAAAGGTGCCTCGTCCGACTGATCGTTCTGAACGGCCGTCTCGAATGCCGCGACCAGTTCCTGAAACCGCGTCAGGTCGACCGCAGGGAAGTCCTTGCTCTCCGCGACGGCCCTGGAGCCTTCCCATGCGGCGAAAGCCCCGATCCAGAAGGATCGCACGACGCGGTGATTGAACCGGATATAGCGATAGCTGCCGGCATCCATGATGAGCCGGCCATCTTCGTGGTCATCGGGAAGGAACCGGAACACCAGGTCGAGGTGCCCCCAGAGCGACGAAAGCTCATCGTCCCGTTCCGGTACGGAACCGAGGAACAGGTTTCGGATCGCCTGCTGGACCATTTCGTCTTGCCGAACCTCTCCAGTCATGGGCTGCTCATCCTTTGTTTTTTCGCCCTCTCGCCGGACAGACGGGATGTCATGCGGCCGCCTTCAGGCGCTTCTTCGCGAGCATGGAGCGGACGAACTTGTCCCATTTCGCCATGCCGGCGCGCTTTTCCACCATGTAGTGCCAGCGGTCATAGTGCTTGGAGCTGACGTCCTGCAAAGCGTGGTTCTGGAGGCGGTCGCGGATTTCCTTCGAGACCCCCGCCTTGCCGGCCAGCGTCTTGAAGGTCCGGCGCAGGTCGCGGTTCGTTACATAGGGAATCACGCCGCGGTCCCGCTGGCGCCACATGAACGAGTAAAGCGTGCCATGGCTGACAGGCTTGGACGGGTCTGTCGCAGATGGGAAGAACCAGCCGTATTCGTTGACGTTGATGGACGCGAGTAGCTCTGCGGCCAGCCCGGGCACCGGAACGGCATGGGGCTGATCGTTCTTGGTCTTCGACCAGTCGATGATCTTTTCCTTAGCGTCCCACTGATCAATGTGAAGGCTGGCGATCTCCTGGACGCGCTGGCCGGTCAGCATGATGATCCTGACGGCACGGGTATAGGGCGGATGAACCGGCGTATCGGGGCATTCCAGCCAACGATAGAGGCGCACGAACTCGTCCTCGTCGAGCCAGCGGGTGCCCTTGACCTTCGGTTCGGTCGGAATGCCTGTGGCCGGATTGAAGGGGATGCGAAAGCGGCGAGCCGATTGCTGCCGATAGTCGTTGTCCGACTTCATGCCCCAGCCAAAGGCCGCATGGAGGTAGGAGCGCACATGGTCGGCCATCGACTTGGCGCCGCGCTCATAGATCGGGCGGATCAGTTCGACGACTTCCTCGGCCTCGATCTCGCGGGCGAGGCGGTTGCGCCCAAGGGTGTCTGCGATCTTGTTGAGACCCTTTTCCGTTTCCTTCCAGGAGGGCTTATCGGCGGCCTTGAGTGACGCGACGTATCCCTCGAAGAGGTCAGCGACAGTGCCGGGGCGGGTGTCGGATGCGATCTTGATGCTCCGGCCCTTCTGGATGACGTCGGCATAGTCGCGCTTGAAAACCTCACGAGCCCGCGCGAGCGACGTCGAAGGGTAGGCGCCGATCTTCTTCTTGGTGCGTTTGCCGTCACGCCATTGCTGCGCCATCCAGTCGGCCGTGACGCGCTTCGGCATCGGCTTGAGAACGAGGACGAGCCGGCCGGTGCCGCGCCCCTCGCCATCGGCGAGGTTCTCCTGCTTGCGGCTGATCTCGACACGCTTCAGCGCATGTCGGATCGCGGTGTCGGTCAGGGCTGGCATAGCGTTTCCTCCTTGTCCGCAACTGGGATCGGTCGAGGAGAAACGGGGATCGTTTGCTGGGGGCGGAAAGCCGTTTTCTATCCCTTCAACCGCCCCCAATTTGCCAGAACCGCCCCCACTACGCAATGCTCAAAAACGCCAATTTCTTTAGTGTTACAACGGTATTGAGCGTGATCCTGCGTGATCGAAATCAGTGAGTGGGGTGGTTGTGCACCAATATCAGTGCGGAAGAGCCCAGTTCCAGCGCCCGCCGCACCACCTCGCGCGGATAGACGGGCGTGTGATCCACCGTGCCGACGCCCTGAACCTCATCGGCGATCAAGGCGTTGCGCTTATCGAGGAAGAGAATGCGGAACTCCTCTCGCTCGGCATAGGCCATGGCGGTGCGGCAATAGTCGATCACATCGATGAAGGAGCCGAGCACGGTCCGCTTCTGCAAATTGCTGCGCGCGAGGCGCCGGGCCGTCGCCTCCATCAGCTTGATCTCGCAGATCGCCCCCTCGCCGAGCCCGTCGATCTCGCGCAGCCGCTCCGGCCGCGCCGCCGCCACCTCGGAGAAAGAACCGAATCGCGCGATCAGCGCCTTGGCCAGAGGCTTGACGTCGCGCCGCGGAATAGCGCGGTAGAGCACCAGCTCCAAAAGCTCGTAATCGGCGAGCGCGGCCTCGCCCGCCTCCAGGAAACGGTCGCGCAGCCTCTGCCTATGGCCATGAAAATGCGGCGCCTCCTCGCGCAGACCGTCGGCGGGCTTGTCGCCGGCCGGTCGGCGCCGAGGGACGCGCGTCTCGCTCATTCGGCGCCGGCGGCCGCGTCCGGCGAGGCTCCATTGGACGAGGCGCCATTGGGATTGTCGAGCCCGGCGGGCGAGGCGGTGAAGATTTCCACCCCCGTCTCGGTCACGCCGAGCGAATGCTCGAACTGGGCCGAGAGCGAGCGGTCGCGGGTGACGGCGGTCCAGCCGTCGCCGAGGATCTTCACCTGCGGCCGGCCGAGATTGATCATCGGCTCAATGGTGAAGAACATGCCGGGCCGGAGCTCCACGCCCTGCCCGGCGACGCCGTAATGCAGAATATTCGGCTCGTCGTGGAACAGCCGGCCGAGCCCATGGCCGCAGAAATCGCGCACCACGGAGCAGCGCTCGGCCTCGGCGAAACGCTGGATCGCCGCGCCTATGTCGCCGGTGGTGGCGCCCGGCTTCACCACGGATATGCCGCGCATCAGGCTCTCATAGGTCACGTCGATGAGGCGCTGGGCGCGGCGCGGAACCTCGCCCACGGCGAACATGCGGCTGGCGTCGCCGTGCCAGCCGTCGATGATGAAGGTCACGTCGACATTGACGATATCGCCGTCACGCAGGGGCTTGTCGTCTGGAATGCCGTGGCAGACCACATGGTTGATCGAGGTGCAGATGGATTTGCGATAGCCACGATAATCGAGCGGAGCCGGATAGGCGCCGTTGGCTATCGCGAAGTCGAAGACGAGATCGTCCAGCTCCTTGGTGGTGACGCCGGGCTTCACATGCGGGACGAGCATGTCCAGCGCCTCGGCCGTCACGCGGCCAGCGAGACGCATGCCCTCGAAATCCTCGGGGCCGTGAAGCTTGATCTGGCCGCTCTTGCGGCCCGAGCCCGCGAGATGGGACTCGACGAATGTCATGCTGCGCTCTCTGTTGGTCCTCGCCGGCTTCAGCTTATAAATTAAGAAATTGACGGCGCAAAGCAAGATACGCATCGACGCAGCGGGCGGCTCCGAGGCTGGCCTCGGCCGCGGCGGTGGCATAGAGTTCGGGCGAGACTGACCGAGGAGCGGCCCCGATGGAGCGCGAAGAGATCGTTACGGCCGCCGTGCTCGTGATCGGAGACGAGATCCTCTCCGGCCGCACGCAGGACCTCAACACCAATTATATCGCCAAATATCTCGGCGAATTGGGCGTGGATCTGCGCGAGGTGCGCGTCGTGCCTGATATTGAGGAGGAGATCGTCGCCGCGCTGAACGCGCTTCGCTCTCGCTATGGCTATGTCTTCACCACGGGCGGCATCGGCCCCACCCATGACGACATCACGGCCGACGCCGTGGCCAAGGCCTTCGGCGTGCCGATCGGCGAGGATGAGCGCGCCATCGCCATGCTGCTGGAGCGCATCGCCCCGCAGGATCTCAATCCCGCCCGCCGGCGCATGGCCCGCATTCCGCAGGGCGCCGATCTCATCGAGAACGCCATTTCCAAGGCGCCGGGCTTCATGATCGGCAATGTCATCGTCATGGCCGGCGTGCCGATCATCATGCAGGCCATGCTGGACGCCGCCGCGGGGCGCATCGTCAAAGGCGTGAAGGTGCAGGTCGCGACCGTCGACGCCCATAATATTCCAGAAGGACGCTACGCGGCCGATCTCGAGCGCATCGCCAAGGAGCATGAGCGAGTGACGGTCGGCTCCTACCCCTCCTTCTCCAGCGCCGGCGTGCGCAATCAGATCGTGCTGCGGAGCCGCGACGGCGCCGTGCTGGAGGCGGCGACGCAGAAGGTGCGCAAGCTGATCGTCGAGCTCACCGCCAATGGAACGCCGCTCTGAGGCAAGGGGGAGATCACGACAATGGAAGACAAGGCCTTTCCGGTTTCCTGGGACGCGTTCCACCGCGACGCGCGCGCGCTCGCCTGGCGGCTTTCGGCGGTGGGCGGCTTCTCCGCCATTGTCGCGGTGACGCGCGGCGGGCTGGTGCCGGCCGGGGTCGTCGCGCGCGAGCTCGGCATTCGGGTCATCGATACGATCGGCGTCGCCAGCTATCAGGAGGAGACCCAGCGCGGCGAGGTCCGCGTGCTGAAGCCGCTCTCCGAGACGATTCTCACCCTGCCGAGCGAGGAGGTGCTGATCGTCGACGATCTCGTCGACACGGGCGCGACGGCGAAGGTCGTGCGCGCCCTGCTGCCCAAGGCGCATTTCGCCACCGTCTACGCCAAGCCGCAAGGCCGGCCGCTGGTCGACACTTTCGTCACCGAGGTCTCGCAGGACACTTGGATTTTTTTCCCCTGGGACACGGGCCTCAGCTTCCAGGCGCCGATCGCGCGCGGATCGTCCTGACGGGCGCCTATCGCCGATAGGCCGCGCAATCGAAAATGGCGTAATGCTCGATCGGGACCCATTCCGGCGCCTCCCGGAACACATGCGGCGAATAGCGGAGTGGGCCGCGCCAGAAATGTGCGTCGAGGCCTGGAGCCTCCGGCGCTTTGGTCGCGCCGATGACCCAGGCCGGAGCGTCCGAACGCCCGCAAAGCCGCTCCAGCGCGCCGCGCGTGAACGGTGGAAAATCGATCACATCGCCGGTTCGCGGCTTCAACGCGCTGTCCGCGACCCAGCCGAGATCGCGCAACAGACCCGTCCGTTCTCGCCAGACGAGCGCCAGCTCCCGCGCGAAGACAATGCCGGAGCCTTGCACCGGCGACGCCCAATTGGCGCGTCCGAGCCAGACCCAGGGCGCGAGCTTCTCATTGACCCAGAGCGCCTCGCCGGGATGTTCCGCCATGAGCGCCTCGAGTTCCGCCTGACGATCGAGCGGCCGCCCGAGCGGAGACGGATCGAGGCTCCAGCAGAAGGCGGCGAGGGGCGCGGCGACGGTTGCGACGAACAGAGCATGGCGTAGACGCGGCCGCCAAATGTCGACCGCGATGGCGAGGCCAACGAAGAGCGCAGGAACATACAATGGTTCGCCCGTGCGCAGAACAGCGGACAAAACCGAATCCTCGCTCGGCGCGACGCGGACATATTCCCGCGCGAACCACAGCGCCGCGCCGAAAACGATGACCGCGCAGAGGCCGCAGAGCGCGAAGAGCGCGCGCTCCAGCGAGCCGAGCGGAATATGGCGCCAGCGCGCCCGGCTCCACCAGACGAGCGCCGCGACGAGCGCGAGAAAGGCGCTCTCCGGCGCCGCGCGCAAAATCCAGCTCGTCACGAGAAGCGTGAGCGCGATGCGGCCCTGTAAGCCGTCCCGCCACAGCGCCGGCGCGGCGAGGCCGAGCGCCAGCGGCGCGAAAGCGGCGGCGAGCCAGAGCGCGCGCCAGGCCTGCGCCTGCGCCGCCAGCTCGCGCATCAGCACATCGCCGAGCAGAAAGCTCGCCGAAAGTCCGAGCCCGACCGCGCCGATCACGCAAAAGAGCAGACGCCGCGCGGGAGGCGGCGAAAGGGTCGCGGCGAGCAGCAGAGTGCTCGCCTGCCGCAGCATTGCGATCCATGTGCTCGCCGGCCAGTCGGAGAGGAAAATATAATCGCTGCGGAGGGAGATGATCGCCGCCCATTGCGGATCGATGCGCGTCGTCAGCCGCTCGAGCAGCGGCGCCCCGGCGAGCGCCGCGACCAGCGCCCCCGCCCCGGCGACGAGCGCGGCGATGAGAATGCGCCGATCTCTCATTCCTTCATAGAGCAGCGCGACCAGAAATCCCGGCGCGGCGATGATCGGGTGAAAGGCCGCCGCCGCCAGCAGAAAGACGATCGCGATCCATCGCCGCTCGGCGAGCAGCGCCGCGAGAGCGCCGAGAACGAAAGCCTCTGCGAAAGGCCGCGGCGTCGCGAAAGGCTCGGCGAAATGAAAGACGCCGAACCCGCCATAGGAGCTGTCGAATGCGGCCGCGAGCAGCAGCAGCGCGAAGAGAGCCGCCCCTCGCGCGAGGCGCGAGGCGAGCGCCGCCAGCGCCGCGAACCAGAGCGCGCAGCCCGTCAAAGCGAGCGCTTTGGCCGCCGCGGCGAGGCCGAGAGCCGGAATGAGCAGATCGACCAGCCGCGAGAAGACGCTGAATTTCGATTGGCCGTCGTAGCGGAACATGATGTCGCGGCCGACGCCCTGCGGATCGAGATCGGCGAGGCCGCGGCCCATATAGATCACCGCATCATGCTCGAGCCCGTAATAGGGCCGCAGCAGCAGGAAGATCGCCGCGCAAGCGGCGAGCGGCGCCATGGCGCCGAGAGCGATTCGAGACGGCCGCGCGATGTCGCGGCGGAAAGCTTGATCGGTCGAGCTGAGCAATCGACTCTCCGGCGCTTCGCGGCCCGGCCGCGCGTGGCGGCTTCCGGGCGAACCGCAAAGGCTTATCGTCCTCATGGTTAACCCGAGGTTGAGGTCTCCGTTTGCCGCGGCCTGCGCGCTGCGCTATCACTGCGCGAATCGCGGACGTGGCGGAACCGGTAGACGCAAGGGACTTAAAATCCCTCGGGCCATGCCCATGCGGGTTCGATCCCCGCCGTCCGCACCAGGCGCCGCCGCTATCTATCCCCCGAGGAGGCTGTTCCTCATGTCCGCGCTCGAAGCGAGCTTTCCAAGCGATCCTGCGCTCGAGCCGCTGCTCGCCGAGCTCGCCGCCACGGCGGCGCGGCGAGACGCGGAAGGCGGCACGGCGAAACACGAGCGCGATCTCATTCGCGCGAGCGGCCTGCTCGGCCTCGCCATTCCGCGCGCGCTCGGCGGCGCGGGCGCCGATTGGATCGAGATCACGCAGGCCGTGCGGCGAATGGCGGCGGTCGACAGCGCTCTCGCCCATCTCTTCGCCTTTCACCATTTGATGGTGGTCACGCCGCAAATCTTCGGCACGCCCGCGCAAGCGCGCGCGCTGATGGAGAAGACGCTGCGCGAGCGCTGCTTCTGGGGCAACGCCGTCAATCCCAAGGACCCGCGCCTGCGCCTTTCCCGCGATGGCGGAGTTTTGCGGCTCGACGGCGCCAAGACCTTCTGCTCCGGCGCGAGCGATTCCGACATGCTGATCGTCTCCGCCCTCGACGAGCAGGACAGGCTGAAGATCGCCGCCATTCCGACGAAGCGCGCAGGCGTCCGCATTCACGATGATTGGGACAATATGGGCCAGCGCCAGACCGACAGCGGCGCGGTCTCCTTCGAGCGCGTGGAAGTGCGCGAGGACGAGCTGCTGGTCTCGCCCGGCCCAATGGGCTCCCCTTTCGCGGCGCTGCGGCCCTGTCTCGTGCAGCTTTTGCTCAGCGCAATTTTCGCCGGGCTCGCGCGCGGCGCGCTGGACGAGGCCAAGGCCTATGTGCGCGGACTGCCGAGCGAGGGCGCCGCGCGCATCGGGGCCGATCCGTTCATTCTCCACACGACCGGCGAATTATGGACGCAGGCCGCCGCCGCCGAGGCCTTGCTCGATCGCGCCGCGCGCGCTTTTCAGACCGGCTGGGAGAAGGGCGACGCCATCACGCCGCAGCAGCGCGGCGCGATAGCGATAGAGATCGCCACGGCCAAAACCGTGAGCGCGCGCGCCGCGCTCGACATAGGCTCCCGCATTTTCGAGATCATGGGAGCGCGCGCCACCCATGCGCGCTTGCGGCTCGATCGCTTCTGGCGCAACGCCCGCACGCATACGCTGCACGATCCCATCGATCACAAGCTGAAGGAGATCGGCGATTTCGCGCTGAACGACGCCTATCCGACGCCGTCCTTCTATTCCTGAGCGGCTCAGCTCGTCACGCGCCAAGCGCCGTCCGGCTTCTTGCAAGCCTGGCCCTTGGCCTGCTGCGGCCGGCCGTCGATGAAAATCTTATGCGTATAATCCCGGCAGCCGCCCAAACCCGCTTCCGGCCCCGGCTCGATAAAGCCATAAGCGCCATGAGTTCCACGCCAGCTCTTGCGCTGGCCGGAGGCGACCGCCTCCTGTTGCGCGGCCACGGCGGTCACGCGATCGGCGGAGTCCAGCTCGCGGCCGATCGCGGCGCCGATGACGCCCGGCGCGGGAGGTTCGGGCGCGACGACGACGGCCGCGGCCGGAGCGGAAGATTCGGTGGAATTGCAGCCCGAGACGGCGAGCGCGACACAGGACAGGCCCACGGCCGCCGCGATTCTGACGATCGTCGAATTCGCCTGTCTCGACATGACTTCTCCCCGCTGGCGCAATCGGCTCTCCTTTGCCGCAAGGCCCTCACTCTGTCAAAGGCCCGGCAATCGCGCCTGCGCTCGGAGCCCGCCGAGCGGACTGTCGTCGAGCGCGAGCGCGCCGCCATAATCGGCGGTGAGATGCGCGACGATGGACAGGCCGAGCCCCGTCCCCGGCCGTGTCTCGTCGAGCCTTTGGCCGCGCCGCGTCGCCTGCGCGCGAAACTCCGCCGCGAGACCCGGACCATCATCGTCAATGGTGAAAACGAGCCGGCGGCGCCCGGCCTCCGCATTCTCCAGCGCCACGGACAACCGCACCTCGCTCGCCGCCCATTTGCCGGCGTTGTCGAGCAGATTGCCGACGATCTCCTCGAGGTCCTGCCGCTCGCCGAGAAAGCGCAGCTCCGCCCCCGCCTCGCCGGAAAAGGCGACGCCGCGCTCGCCGTAGATCTTGCCGAAAGTGCGCAGCAGCGCCGCCACCACGGGCGCGACCTCCGTCGTCGCGCCTATGGCGCCGGCGCGCGCCGCCGCCCGCGCGCGCTCGAGATAAAAGGAGATCTGATCGCGCATCAGCGTCGCCTGCTCGCCCACCTTGGCGGCGAGCGGCGAGGGCGCGGCGTCCGCCTCATTGACGATGACGCTGAGCGGCGTCTTTAAAGCATGGGCGAGATTGCCGACCTGCGTGCGCGAGCGCTCCACAATGTCGCGATTGGCGGAGATCATCAGATTGAGCTCCTCGGCGAGCGGAGCCACCTCTGTCGGATAGGCGCTCTCTATGCGCCCGCGCTCGCCGCGGCGAATGAGCGATAATTCCCGCTGCAGCAGCTTCAACGGCCGCAGGCCGACGCTCACCTGGACCGCGGTGGCGAGCGCCAGCGCAATGGCGAGCAGGGAAAAGGCGACGATGAGCGACCAGCGAAAGCGCGCGATCTGATTCTCGGTCTCCTCCGTCGTCGCCGCCACTTGCACGAGATAGACGCCGATATCGCCGACATCGATGACGCGCTCGACGATGCGCAGCCAGCGCCCGTCCGGCCCCAACGCAACGCCGCGCCTGACGCCGCCGGTCTCCGCCGGCACATGCAGATCGGAGAGCTTCGGCAGCTTCGCGGCGAACAGCGAGCGCGAAGCCTTTATCTCATGCGCCTCGTCGTCGAGGCGGGTGATCTGCCAATACCATCCCGAACGCGCCAGCTCGAATTGCGGATCGCCGAGCTGCCCCGGCCCGCTGCGCCCATCCTCTCCCGATTCGGAAACATCGGCGACGATGGCGCGCAGATAGACGCCGAGCCGCTGCTCGAATACATCCTCCGCCGTGCGTCGATAATATTCGGTAAGGGCGAGGCCGGCGATCATCAGCACGACGGAGCTGAGCGCCGCGGCGGCGAAGAACAGCCGCGCCGCGATCGATCGCCCCGGAAAGCCCAATCGCCGCATCGCGTCTTCAGCGCTTCGCCGGCTCGGGCGGCGCCGCCATATAGCCGAGCCCGCGCACCGTCTGAATGAGATCGACGCCGAGCTTCTTGCGCAGCCGACCGACAAAAACCTCGATCGTGTTGGAGTCGCGGTCGAAGTCCTGATCGTAGAGATGCTCGACGATCTCGCTGCGCGACACGACGCGCCCGGAATGATGCATCAAATAGGCGAGCAGCCGATATTCATGCGAGGTGAGCTTCACCGCCGCGCCATCGACGACGACGCGTCCGGCCTTGGTGTCGAGCCGCACAGGGCCGCAGACGATCTCGCTGGTGGCGTGCCCAGCCGCCCGGCGCAGCAGCGCGCGCAGCCGCGCGAGCAGCTCCTCCATATGGAAAGGCTTGGCCACATAATCATCGGCGCCGGCGTCGAAGCCTTGCACCTTGTCGCTCCAGCGGTCGCGCGCAGTGAGGATCAGCACCGGCATGATCCGCCCGGCGGCGCGCCATTCCTCGAGCACGGTGACGCCGTCCTTTTTCGGCAGGCCGATATCGAGCACGACGGCGTCATAGGGCTCGGTGTCGCCGAGAAAATGCCCCTCCTCGCCATCGAAGGCGCGATCGACCGCATAGCCCGCCTGCTCCAGCGCCGCGACGAGCTGCCGGTTCAAATCCTTGTCATCCTCCACGACCAGCAGCCGCAAGCCCCGCCTCCGTCACCCAGACGAATCGCCTTTTCAAGGTTCTTTATGGCCAGCATGGGGCTGGCCGGTCGCCGCGTCGAGATAAATCCGCACCACTCGCCCATCGCGGCGCAGCAGGCTGATCTCATAGACCAGTTCCTCATGCTCGCGGCAGAGCTTGGCGTTGATCGGCTCGGCATGGGCGGCGACGCTCGCGGCCTGCATCAGGGCGAAAGGATCGCCGAGCCGCCGATCGGAGATGAGCTGGCGGGTCTCGGCGATCGGCAGACATTGCAGCGCCGGCCGATCCGCGGCCATCGCAGATGCGGCCTGCGGCGCGGCGACGATGAACGCCAAAATTTTCGACACGATCCGACGCATTCTCGCTTTTCCCCGCAAAATCTATGCGATGCGCCTGCTGAACGCCAAGTGAACGCCAAGTGAACGCCATAAACGAATCTGACGAAGTGAGCGGGGCGGCGTCGAACCTCTCCGACGCCGCCCACCCGTCAATCCGACGCTTTTTCGGGCGCGACGATCGCGATCAGCCCGCCGAGCGCCGCCCCCGTCGCCAGCACGCCGTCGCCCAGCGCGCCGGGCGCCAAAGAGTGAACGATCGCGGCCACCACGCCGGTCCCGGCCCAGGTCGAAGGCTCCACGACTCGCGAGCGGAGCCAAGCGTAAGCGGAAGAAAGCGAAAGACCCATAGTCGTCATCCTTTCGTTTCGCCGGGAGACCGCCCGGCGCGGAAATCGATGCGCCGCCCTCACGGATAGAGCGCCCATGGCAGCTGATAATGCGGGCCGTCCCTCAGCGCGCGCCAATCGCCGCCCCATTCGATCGTCACATGCTCCGCCTGCGCCGCCGCCTTCATCGCGCGCGCGATCGGATAGATCTGCGGCCACGACCATTGCGGCCGTCCCTCGATGAGCGGAACGAGATCGACCGCATGTCCGACGAGCCCATGCTGCGGATCCTGCGTCGGCACATGCCGGCAGCGGAAGGGATTCTTCAGCGCCGACGCCCCGCGCGCGATGAGCGCGCGCTCCCGCGCTATGGTCCGCACGCCTTCGAAAACAACGAATCTCTGCTCGCAGCGCGCCGCCGCGACGCGCACGACGCGCACGAGATCGGGATGCACGCCGACCAGCTTCGCCTCGCAGGCTTCACCCAGCACAAAGCCCGCGCCCAGCGCGGAGCGCGCCGGCGCTTTCATATCGACCATATTCAAGTCCTTTCACTCCAGAAAAAGCGCGCCGCGCGGCGTCAGGCCGGCCAGGCCGACTCTATGTCGATCGCCGCGAGCGCTGCGCTGTCCTGCGCGGCGACGATGGCGGCCACGAGCTGCGCCTCACGATCGAAGCAGCTCTGCACATGCGCGCGCACGCTTTGCGCGACGGCGATCAAGGTCGCATGGTCGAATGTGACGAATGCGCCATCCGCCAGCTTCCAATTCACCGCATAATTATTGTCGAGCACGCTGGCCACGACAGCCGCGGTGAGCTTCGCCTGCGTCTTCTCATCGGTCGGCAGGCTCATGCCATTCACCGAGGCTCCCGCCGTCTCGGCGCGCCATCGACGCTCGGCGAGAGCGGCGAGCCGCTTGCTCTTCGCCTCCGCGAGCGTTGGAATCGGAAGAGGCGTCGGCGCATTTCCGGCGCCGAGCCAATCACGATAGCCGAGACTGTCTGCGCTCTGCGCATCGGTCGGAACGAGCGCGCCATCGGCGTCTCGCCGCACCACGTCCTGCAACGGTTCGCCCGCGAAATCGCAAATGATCGAATAGGCCATGTCGCAACTCTCCGTCTCAAATTTCCGCCGACGCCGTGAATGCGCGATCATAGGCTTCGACCGATCCTGCAGCATTGGACGCCATGAAATATCTGAGAGCCGCCTTGCCCATCGAATTGACGCCGTCCATCATGACATTGGTCTGCGAGCCACCGGCCAGCGCCGACAGGGTCGGGATTCCGAACATCGTCACCGGCAACGTCATGACGGTGCCGCCGAATTGCGTGCCCGCACTCGCGGTGAAGAGATGCGAGACCAGCAAGGATTGAAAATAGCGCTGGCACGAGGCCAGCTCCACGCCCGGCGGCCGCCGCTCGAACCTCGTCGCATAGACGCCGGGCTCCAATTGCGGCCGCAGGATCGCGCCGCTGGAGAATTCGACATTGGTCTGCGCATTCGCCGTCAGCCCCGAGACGAGAAGCGGCGCGCTTCGCGCCGCCGCAGCATAAGAGCCAGAGCCGGAAAAGCCCGTTCCCTGCCAGACGCGCGCCTGCGCGGCTCCATCATGCGCCAACACATAATCCCCGCCCTCCATCAGCTGCGCCTCGATCGGCAGAATCAAGGAGCCGGCCGAAATGGAGAGGGTCGTATCGACTCCGCTGGTCGCGAATGTGTAGGTCGCGCCGGAGGAGCCGGCCTTCACGCCGTCATGGCCATATTGCCCGGCCGCGAGCGACACTGTTCCCGACACGGCGCGCTGATTGATCGCAAAAGTCGCATTGCGCAAGCGATTGCGAAACGCCGCCGAAGCGCCGTCGCCAACGCCGTTGGGAAAAGCGACGCGACCCGTCGAGCGATCGACGATCAGCGCCTCGCGCCATGTCGTCCCGTCGGCGGAGACCTTCACATGAAAATTATCGTCGCCGATAAGTCCCGTCTCGGCGCGGCCGGACCAATTGGATTGATAGAGCTGCGACGCCGTGTTGGCGGCGGTCTCCTTCTCGAGCTTGACGCGAAAATCGCCGGCCCCGCCCTCCGCGACTGTCCGCGCGGCGAACAGCGCCGCGTTCGCCTTCACCGAAAACGCATTGGCGGCGTCCGCCGATGTCCCTATGCCGAGCAGCGACAGATTCTCGAGCTCGCGCAACGCGAGCCCCGCATCGATCCAAGCGGAGCCGCTGTAGAGCAGCATGAGCTGCTCGGCCTCCACATAGGCGAGCCAACCCGCCTTCGGCGCGAGAAACGCCCAAGCGCCGCTGAGATACACGGCGATCTTCCGCTCCTTGCCGGCGAAGGCGCCCGCCGCCGTGGCGACGACGAGACAGCGATCGCCGTCGATGGGAGAAACAGGCGGAGAAGCGCGCCGATCGATCACGGAAAGCTGCGTCAGCGCGTCGAGCAGCTGCAGCGCCTCATTATGCGTCACATGCTTCTGCGCCTGCGCCGCATCGATGCAGGGCAGAGCCAAATGAATCGTATCGGTCATGGAAGCTCACTCGATGGGCAGCGTCGCGACGAGCGGAAAGCCGCGTCCGGCGCTGGCGCTGATTTGAAATATCTGCACGGCCAAGCTCGTCTGCGACGCCCCGAAGTCGGCGAGCTCCGCGCTCGCCGAATAGAACGCCGAAGCGCTCGCCACGCTCAGCACGCGCGCGGCGCCGCCAGGAAGCGCGATGACGATGTCATAGGCTTCGCTCTCCTCGCCGAGCGGAATATCGACCGGCTCCCAGGAATCGGCGTCGACGCGCCCGCGCCGAATGAAGGAGACGACGACGCCATCCGCTGTCCGCCGCGCATGCGCATGAGTCGGCGAATAGGGAAGCAGCGATTTGCGCGTCGCCGCGACCTCCAGCTCGACATAGGTCGGATCGTCATAATCACGATCCGCCGGACCGATGCGATAGACGCGCGCCGAATAGATCTCCGCGACATCGACAGCGAGCGGAACGATCGCATCGTCGAGCAGCACGACCGTCGCTCCCGCCGCAACGCTGCGAGACGCCAGCGCATCCTCTCCGCCGATCCCGCGCAGCAGCCGAGACAAACGATATGTCCTCGTCGCGACGAGCTCGGCGCGCGTGAAAACGAAGACCTCCCAGGCGCCGTCGTCGCCGCGGATCGCTATCGAAGAGCGCAGCGCAAAAGCGCTTCCATCATCCACAGAGGCCAGCGCGCCCGAAGCGAGCTTCACTGTCACGCTGGCGCCGCGATCGAAACGTCCGAGCGGTCCTGGAGCGAGCGCATCCAAAGTCTCGCCGACGGTCGCCCGCTTCTCGATCAACCCGACCGACTCGAACGACGCGCCGAGCTTCCGGCGGATGGCCAACGCCCCCGGCCAAGGATCGGCGAAAGCGGCGACATGCGACAATGCGGTCTCGCCATCCTCAGCGATCGCAAGGTCGAGGACAACCACGCGCGGCGGGCCGATCACGCCGGGAGACGCCAAGGCGCGCCAGGCGACGGAGCGCGCGCAAACGTCATAGACGCTCGGATCGAGCGCGCGCGCCTCTATCTCACGCGCCGCGCCATCTGTGATCTGCGTGATCTGCCAATGGCGTCCCGGCGCGCGCGCCAATGAGACGACATCGCCGGCCTCCAAGGTCGCGAGCCCAGGCCGCACAGAAAAACGCGCCGTCTCGCGCCCGGCCCAAATATCCTGCAGCCATACATCGACCAGACGCTGCGCATTGGAGCGAGCGATCATCACCGCCGTCTCAGCTTCGCTGCGCCGCGACGAATAGCCCTCGAGCCGACGCGACAGCACACGGCCCGTGCGATAATCGAATTCCGAATCGCCGAAGGACAGAGCGATCTCATGCGGAAGCTCGCTCTCCTGCGCGCGCCGCAGCTCGATGAGCGTCCCATCCTTGCGCGGAACGAGATCGTTGTCGCCGATCTCGCGCACGCTCTTGGCTCCACGCGAGACGAAGCGCAACGCGCCGCCCGACACCACCGCGTCGAAGCCGAACAGAGACGCGAGCGGATCGATCGCCTCGCGCGGCGACATTGCGCTGTCGAGCACATAGCCATCCACGAAGCCTTCGATCGCCGGCCGCGCGACAAGGAGATCATTCGTCGCGATCGTCGAAGCCAGCGTCGCGACAAGCCCGTCGAGCGGCGCGCCCTCGAGCCGCCCATTGAGCCAATGCCCAGTCTCCCAATTGGCCGAGTCGGCCCACACATCCGAACAGCCGGGAAAGGCCGGAAACGGCCGCGCATCCCAGCACCAAACATGAATGCGAGCCACATCGACCATGCGCCCGCCATAGGCCGTAGACACTGGATTGCGCGCGTCGCCGCCCGCCACCGACGGATCGAAATAGCCGAGCATGGCCTCGAGAAAGCGCGCCTGCATCAGATCATCGCGCCCGCCGCGCGAGAAATAGGGAAGGCCGCCCTCCGACGAATGCGCGTCGGCGAACACATTGGGCGCATTGGCGCCACGATCCACCGCCGGACAACCCGTTTCGACGATCCAGATCGGCTTGCTCTGCGGCGTCCACGCCGTCGATGCGCCGAGCTCCACGCCATCGACGCGCTCGTGATGCGCATTCGACCACCAGCCGAGAAGGTCCTTCACACGGTAGACCCAAGCCTTGCCGAGCGAATCTTCGATCGGCGCGCGCGTCTGCGTGAGCCGATCCGCGTCGCTCGCATAGAACCAATCGAATCCTTCGCCAGAGCCGACGCGCGACGTCAGATAATCGAGGTCGTAGACGTTCCCCGCACTCTGCGCATCGAGATGATCTACGCCGTCGCGCCAGTCGGAAAGCGGCCAATACACGTCGATCCCGATGAAATCGATCGACGACGCTCCCCACAGGGCGTCGAGCGGAAAACGTAGCTCGCCCGCCACTGGAACATGCGCGCCATAATCCGTCCAATCGGCTGAGTAGCCGACCTTGGTTCCGCTGCGAAGGACGCCTTTCACATCATCCGCGAGAGCGGCCAACGCCGCGACAGCCGGATAGACGCCAGGAGCCGAACGAATGCGCGTGAGCGCCACGAGCTCCGAGCCGATGAGAAAAGCGTCGACGCCGCCCGCCTCCTCGCACAATCCCGCACAATGCAGAATGAAGGCGCGATATTGCGCGAAGAACGCCGCGACTTGCGTCGCCGCCGCGCTGGTTCCATCAACAGTGTCCACACGTCCGGGCGCGGGATCGCAAGTGATGCGCCCGCGCCAGGGAAAGGCGGGCTGCCCAATCTCGCCGTTGCGCGGATCGGGCAGCGCATTGTCCGGCGGCACGTCCATCATCACAAATGGGTAGAACACGACAGAAAGACCGCGCGCCCGCAGATCCGCAATGGCCGCGCGCACGGATGCGTCGCTCGGCGTCCCGCCGAAGGCCGCCCGTCCGTCGATCTGCGAGACCAGCCGCGCGGTTGCGCGCGACAGCCCGGCGACCGACCAATCCGCGGGCCAAAACGGCCCATAGACATAGTCGAACTCGCCGATCGTCTTGAAAGTCGCGTCGACGCGCGGCGCAATAGAGCAATGACCAGCACGCAGATCGTCGCCGAACCAAGCGACGACCAGCGCCACGCTCTCGAGATTGGGACAGAGCGCCTGCAATGCGTCGATCGAAGCCGTCCAGTCGCTCGCCGCCGTCAGCTGATGGCGGTTCTCCGCGCTGGTTTCGCCCGGCGAAAAGAAGTTCAGCTGGAGCGAAGGCTGGTAGCCCGCCTCCGTCGCGCCGGGAATAATATCGACCGCCCGAATCTTCGCGCCCAGCCCCGCCACCGGCCGCGTCACCTCGAAGGTGAATTGCGGAATGCGATTGCCGAATGGCGCGAGCGCCAATTGCTCGAAGACGATATAGGCCAGCCCGCGATAGGCCGGCGCATTCTCCGCCCCCTCCTTGGCGACGATCAGCGCATCGGGAAGCTGCTCCTCATCGCCCTTGTAGATGCGGATTGGGAGCCTCGTCATGTCGAGCTCATTGCCGTCCGCGAATATGCGTCGCACGAAGGCGATCGGCCCCTCGCAGAGACCAATCGCAAAATTCGCATAATAGGAATAGGAGACGCTCACCGTCTGCGACGTTCCGCCGCCGCCCTTGCCGCGATTGCTCGAGCCGCTGTCCAACGACACATTCGTCTGCTCGAGGAAGCGCGTCGCCCAGATCATCTGGCCGCCGATGCGGGCGCGTCCATAGACGCGCGGAATCGCCGCTCCCTCAGTCGACGCCACGCCGTCCATCGCCTTCAACCGCGGCCCTGCCTCATAGCGCGTCCCAGCGCGCGGCTGCAGCGCCGCATCGACGATGGCGCCGCCCGCAGCGCCCAGGACATTACCGAGGACCGAGCCGAGCGGCGCGATCGCCGCGCCCGCGGTCTGCAACAAGAGAGTGGCCATCTCGCCCTCGAAGCTTCAATCCATCACGCCGGGAAAGGCGAATGCGCCCGTCAATTTCTTGCGCCATAAGCCGATCGGCGCCTCGGCCACACACGCGCCGCCATGCGCATGCACCATATGCGTCGCGCTGGTCGCTATGCCGAGATGCTTGGCCGGCGAATGATCGCGGAAGCGAAACAAAAGCACATCGCCCGCGCGAAACGAATTCGTCTCGACGACGGCGAAGTGCCGATGCGCGGCGAGCGCCAAAGTCTCCTCGCCGAGCGCCTCCGCCCAATCCGGCGAGTAGGGCGGCGCCGTCTCCGGCTCCGGCCCCACCACCGCCCGCCACACGCCGCGCACGAGACCGAGACAATCGCAGCCGACATTGATGAGCGACGCCTGATGTCGATAAGGCGTGCCGATCCAGAGCCTCGCCTGGGCGACGATCGCCGCGCGCGCGATCCCGCTCATCGAAAAAAGCTCCCGCCGTCCATGGTCGGCGTTAGCGAGCTCGGATAGGAAATGACGAGATCATTGCCGGGCATATGCGGAAAGCCTCTGAAATTGACGATATTGGAGAATTTCGATCGGCAGCTCGCCGCGCTCTTGTCGCAGCCGGCGACGAGCGCGAGGCCATCGCCCGAAACAATCCCGCCCGCGAGCCGCGACCACAACCCCAGTCTCACATTCCCGTCGGCGTTTCGATGCGATTTCACTGCGACGCGGACCCCTGCATCGGCGCCGCTGGAGACGCTCAAGGAGCCCCCGGTAAAAAAATCATCGTCGAAATCCTCCGCGAGCGCGGCGACGATCGCGTCCTGCGTCACCGCGAGCACGACGCCCGTCGTGTGAAAGGAGGAGGGGGAGAGATCGACCTTGCAACGCGCATCGCCGAGATCGGCGGAGCAGCCCCGCTGATAGCTGTCGCCGCGCGTCTCATCGAAAAGATGCGCGAGCGAGCGCAATTCCGCGCGAAACGCGAATTCGCTGCGCGTCACCTCCCCGATCGTCATGGCGTCGACGAGCAGGCGATTATCCGCATTGCGCCAATCGACGAGCCATATCTCGACGCCAGCGCCGTCATAGCGCCCATTGGCGAGATCGCTTTCGCCGAGCCCGTCCGACTGCAATGCGCCGATCACCTCGCCGCTACCGACCGCCAGCCCGACGCTTCCTTCGATCTGCGTGGCGGAAAGCCCCGTGGCGGCGCAATAGGTCACGCCGCCGAACACGAGATCACGATCATGATCGGTGAATCCCATTACCGCGCCATCCTTGCGAGAGAGACGCCAGCAATTGCACAGAGTGGAGGCGGAAGCGTCGAGAGATTCCTGCATGGCCGACGAAGCCGATCGCATTGCCTTTCCTCCTTCTCAAGGGATAATCTCGATAATCGGGATTTTCGGGATGGCGCCGGCCTCGAAGGAAGACACGTCGATCTCGAGATAGTCCGTGTCGAAGCGCGCGGGCACATCGAAGAGGAAACCCGACGTCACGACTGCGCCGATCGCTGGAGCAGCCGAGGGCGCGAAGGTGACGATTCCGGTCGTCGCATCGACATCGAAATCCGCGCCGCGCGTCTTCTCGATTCCGGCGATGGCTATGCGCACGCTCTCCACCACAGGCTTCGCAATCGCTCGCGCGTAGGGCGCGAATCCGGCGCCATAGGTCTTTTGCAGCTGAAATTGCGCATGGACGCCATCGCCGGCGCCGAGGATCTGGTCGAGCGGCGAAATCGCCCCTGCACGCGCGGAAGAAAAATCCGCGCGGTCGCGCCAGCGAAAGCCGAACAGCCGCCCGCGTCGCTCCTCGAAAAATTCGATGACCGCGGCGAGCTGCGCGAGCGATTTGACTCCATAGCCGGCCTCATAGCGACGACGCGAATTCGCCCATCGCGCATTGCGCGCCTCACGATTGGAGCCGAGCGCGACGATATCCGTCCGTCGCTCCGGGCCGCCCCGTCCATTCAGCGACACATCGAGCGGAAAGCGCGTCTCGTGAAAATCGACCATCGCGCCCTCCTCAAAGATTACGCCGGCCGCGCGCCACCGCCCGCGCCAGCGCCGCAGCAATCTGCCCTTCCGAGCGCCGAAAGCTGTCGACGTCCTGCGCTGCAATATTGACTGTCACCGCCACTGGATCGCCAGCACCCTGCATCGCCACGCCGAGCCGACCATCCGGCCCGCGCGCGAGCGGCATGATCGCCTCGGCGCCGCGCTCGCCCATGAGGCCCACCGCGCCATTCCCGCCAAAGAATGTGGGACTGGCGACGACGCCTCCATCGGCGAACGGCGCCACAGAAACGCCGCCGCCGCTCAATGCGCCGGAGATCAAGGCGCTCAATCCGCTCGTGACGCCCTGTGTCAACGCCTGCGCGCCGGCGTTGACGCCGAGCTTGGCGAGCGAGCGCGCAATGGAGGCGAGAGTGGTATCGAAACTCTTTCCATTCACCGCCGCGCTGGCGAGCCCACTCGACAATGTTTTCGTCGCCGAAGCGGCGACAGAGTTGATGTCCTGCAGCAGCGTCTTGGTCGTCGTCAGATCGAGCGTTTGAAAGGGCAGATCGATCGATGATTGCGCAGCGCTTTCGCTCAATGTCGAATCGCTCACTTTTGGTCTCCGTCGGGAAATGCGCGCATCAATGCGGCCAGAGCGTCTCGTGATGGCGCTCTCGTCGCGCGGCCGTAGAGGCCTTCCGCGGCGCAAGCCAATTCGCGTGGCGTCATCGACCAGAAGTCGCGTGGCGAAAGACGAAGAACGCCGAGGCCGAAGGCCATCGCCCGCGCCCATGGGAAAGGCTCCGGCCTCACCCGCTCGCGCTCCGCCGCGGTGGAGGGTTTGCGCTGTCGCCGTCGCCGAAGGTCGCCGCCAGCAGATCGGCGGCGATCTTCACATAGTCGCCGAGCCCTCCCGCGACGGTCATGCGCGCGACCTCATCGTCGTTCTTTTCATATCCGCCGCCGCGCAATCCGCATCCGATAATGCGGATGAGATCGCGCGCCGATAGGCGCCGTCCCTCGAAGCGCTCGGCGAGCGCGACGAGATCGCTCACGCCATGCGCGCTCTCGAGCTCGGCGAGCGCGCCGAGCGTGAGACAGAGCCGATAGCTCTCGCCGTCGAGCGTCGCCTGAATTTCTCCCCGCTTATGATTGGCCATGACGATCGCCTCACCCCGCCGTGAACGAAACCGCGCTCGCCGATTCGAGCGCTATGTCGAACGTCATCTCGGCATTGTGCTCGCCGCGATAATCGAGGCTGGTGATTTGGAACACGCCGGCAATTATTCCGAACGACGGAACCATGATTCGCCATTCACGCAGCAAGCCGTCGAAGAAGAGCTGGCGAATGAGCGCATCCGACGCCTGATCCTTGAATATTCCGGATCCCGCGAGGCTCGCGCGCTTCACGCCGGCGCCGTCGAGCAATTCCCGCCACCGACCTGCAGATTCGGCGTCGGTGACGTCGACGGTGTCCGCGTTGAGCGACAGACGCCGCGTGCGCAAGCCGGCGACCGAAACAAAGCTTCCGCTCCCATCGTCGAGCTTCAACAGCAGGTCTTTTCCTTTTTGCGCTGACATGTGAAGGCTCCTGAATTTGCTGCGATCATCGTGCTTCCGTCGTCGCGCGAAAGCGCAGATCGACGCGGGCGAAGCGGCCATTCTGCTCGCGCCGCGTCTCGCTCCCCTGATGGCGCAGATCGATGAGGACGTGCCCCTCGAGAGCGAGCGGCGCCTCGTCGAGAAGCGCGACGATCCTGTCGCCGAGAGTCAACGCTTCGGCGGTCCCACGTTCGATCGATACGACCGTGATCGTGAGGAGCTGCTCGGCGCCGCGGCTGTCCGAAGTGGACCAGTCGCGCAGCCTCGCCTCGGACAGCAGCACGTAGGGCGCCGCGGCGCCGCGCGGCGCCTCGTCGTAGATTTTCGCGGCGCCGAGCGCAGCGACGAGAGCGGAATCCGCCGAGAGCCGCACCCGTATCGCTTTGCGCAGAGCAATGATCGGCGAATTGGTCATTTGCGACGTCTCATGCGATCTCCTCACAATGGCAGAGTAGAAAGCGGCGCCGACCGTCCGGGTCATAGGCGGAAATGACGCGCAGCCGCCGCTGGCCATCGACGAGGCGCATCTCGCTCGTCACATCGCCGCGCCATCGCGCTTGCGCGATCCATTGGATCGCGAGCTCCTGCCGTTGCTCGACGAAGCGCGCGTCCGCGGAGAGCGGGATCAGCTTCACCCAAATGTCGCCGAGCGTGACATAGACTCGCATCATCCCGCCGCTGTCGTCCGGCGTGTCCACGGGCGCCTCGAGAGTCATGCGCAGACGCATCTCGCCGATTTTCGGCGCGCTCATGTCAAACGCTCGCGCCGAAATGGCTTCGCCAAAGCCACGGCGATTGTCGGCAATGGCGCCCCGGCGTCGCCCACATCGCCACGATTTTCATGCCAATGCGCAACCAGCGCGAGGATGGCGCGACGCAGCGGCTCCGGCGTGTCGATGGCGCTGTCGCCATATCCGGTGACGAGGTCGATCTCGATTCCGTCGCATGCGCGGCCAGGCTCGGGCGGCGACGAGATGAAAGCGAGACGTCCGGCGTCGCGCGTGGGCGGCGCGCGGTAGGCCGCGCTCGCGAGCGTCTGAGCGGCGTCGGCGGAGTCATAGACGCGGATGGCCGAAAGGCTACGGAACGGGGAGAACGGAATGGCGAGCGTTCCGCGTCGCAATGTCTGCGCGGGCCAGGCGTCCAGCCACATACGCCAGCTCTGCGTGACGAAGAAGCGGCGCGTGTAGGATTCGAGGGTCAGTCGCGCGGAAGCGATCAAAGCCGCCAGCAACGGATCCTCATCGCTAGAGTCGAGGCGCAACCAGGCCTTCGCCTCATCGAGCGAAACCGGCTCCAGGGCCGGCGCTGTCAGAAGATTCGGGATCATTTGGTCTGTCCATCTGTGAATGACGAGCGCATTTCGCCGTTGCGAGCGGCGCGGTCGCGCGCCGCTCGCGTTTCCCGCCACTCACATCATGCGGCGGCGAATTTCAGCAGCTTGATCGCCTCGAAATCCTGAACGCCGCCGCCGACGCGCTTGGTCGTGTAGAAGAGCACGTAAGGCTTCGCCGAATAAGGATCACGCAGCACGCGCACGCCGAGCCGATCGACCACGAGATAGCCGCGCGCGAAATCGCCGAAAGCGAGGGAAAGACTATCGGCGCCCATATTGGGCATGTCCTCCGCCTCCACCACGGGGAAGTTCAGCAGAGACGCCGGCTGATCGAGACTGGCGGGCGGAGACCACAAATATTCGCCAGTGGTGGATTTGAATTTGCGGATGGCCGATTGCGTCTGCCGATTGAGCACGAATTTGGCGTTCTGCCGATAGCCCGCGCGCAGAGCATAGACGAGATTGAACAGAGCGTCTGAAGGATTGCTCGCCGCAAATCCGCCGGCGACGCCGGTCGCGACATAGCCGATATTGCCCCAGCTCCAGCTGGCGTCCGCGACCGTCGCATAGGCGAGGAATCCTTTGGGCTTGTCGGTTCCATTGCCGCTCACGAAGGCCGCGCCTTCCTGCTCGGCGAAGACGGTCTGCACCTCCTCGGCGATCCATTGCTCGACGTCGATCGCGGAATCGTCGAGCAACGTTTGCGTCGCCGCCGGCATTGCGTAGAGCTCCATCGCCGGAAAATTGAGATCGACGATCTGCTGGCTGCTGGTCTGCGTTCGCGGATCGGCTTCCGCCGCCCATCCGGCGGCCGGTCCTTGCGTGGAATAGGCTTTGCGCAAAGAATGTGTGGAGATTTCACGCACGCTGGCGATGGCGCGAATGGGCGACAAATGCGCCAAGCGACGCAATATCTCCTGTTCCGCCGGCGTGGGCACGAGATATCCGCCGTCCGGGCCGGAGCCGGCGGACAGCGCCTTGGATTCGAGGGCCTTCAGCCCCGCGGATTCGCCGCTGCGCATATAGAGCGAAAACGCCGATTTGTGCTCGCGCGCAGGCGCATCGTCGCCCGGCGCGGACGAAAGTCGCGGCCGCGCGAGATCGAGCGCGACGCGGTCGACGCGGCGCTTCGTTTCGTCGATGGCGCGGTCGATGCGCTGCAGCTTCTCCTCGGTGAGCGCATCGACGCCCATGCGCGTCTCGATCTGCTCGAGGCGCTCTTCATTCGTATCCTTGAACGCCGTGAAGGCGCGGTGAAGATCAGCGAGCGCTTCCTCGCCGGAGAGCGTCTTGGTTTCGAGAGACGACATTAGCGGCAACCTCTTTTTTCCACATGAAGGCGCACGAATTCGCCGCGCGGGATGCGCGCGCGTTCGGAGGCCAGGTGAATTGGGAAGATCATCGTCGCGCGCGGCGCTAGCCGCGAGCGCGCGTCACTGCGAGGCAGAGAGCTGCTGTAGCTTCGCCTCGAATCGTGTCGCGGCGAGCTGCATGCGAAGCCGCGCGAGCTTTTGTCCGAGCTGAGCCGCCGCGTGACGCGGCGTTGTCGCCAACGTGGGAATCACGGCGATACGCGCCTGCGGCAATGCAGGAAAGGTGACGATCGAAATCTCGATGAGATCGAGCTCGAGCAATCGGCGCGCCCCGGTCTTAGGATCGCTCGCGGCGCGAAGCGTGCGAAAGCCGATCGAGAGCCCGTCGAGCGCGCCTGCGCGGATCAACGACAGCGCCTCCCGCGCACGCGCGACAGAAAGATCGAGGCGCCCACGCACATTCAATCCGCGAGCATCCTCGGCGATCTGCGCCCACACGCCGATCGGCTCCTCGGCGCGATGCTGCCACAGCATTTTGACGCTCGCTGCGCCGCGTCGCTGCAAGCTCGCGGCGAAGGCGCCGCGCTCGACGATGTCTCCGCAAGTGTCGCGCACGTCGAACAGACTAGCATAGCCTTCGAATGTTCCATCGGCGCCGATCGCCGCGGGAAGCGGCGCGCGCTTCGTCTCCAAGGGAGGGCTCGCTGTGTGAATGTCTCGTGTCAGCGCTCGCGCCATCAGACTTTCTCCCGCGTCGCGCCGATCGCGGCAGGACCGCCGCCGCGCGGCGGCTCACGTAGGCGCTGCAAGGCGCGCACAAAAGTCTTGAACACGATGTCGGGCGCGAGACGCGGCGGCTTGCGCGGCGCGCGACGTTTCAGAATGCGGAAGGGCAAAGCGGACAGACTCATTTATTCGCTCCCATAGCGGCGGTTGAAGCGCGCGAGCTCGCGCACGAAAGCGTCGAGCCGCTGCATGGAACGGCCGAGCTCACGCAGAGCGCGCAGCGCGAAAGCAGTGGCGGCGCTCGCCCAGAGGAAGAGCGCGAGATGGGCGAGATCGCCGCGCTCGATAATGGAGGTGACGATTTCGGACATAGGAGCGCCTTTCGGACGCGAGAAAGCGCCGGCCGCTCCGACGAGCGGTCGTCGCGGCTGAATTCGTTCGATGCCGCTGGTCGCGAGCTACGCGAGGTCGCGGCTCATCCGCCGCCCGCCCTCCGGCGAGCCCGTGGAAACGCCTTCTGCAAGCGCTGCACGAGCGGTATGATCGTCTGGCGCCAGAAGGCGCGATTGGCTTTCTCGTAATTGCGGAATGTGTTGTCGCCCGGCAGGCCGATCAGCAGCGGCGGCGCGCCGAAGGCGAGCACGATCTCCCGCGCGGCGGAGGCTTTCGTCTCGGAAAAATCCATGTCCTTGGGCGAGAGCGACAGCGCCTTCCAATCGAGCCCGCCTTCCAACAGCAGCGGACGGCCGGCGTTGAACGCGCCGGAGAAATTCTCCTCCAACTCCTGCTTCAGACGCTCGAATTGCGCATCGGTCAGATGTCCGCCTTCATGGCCGCGCTCCAGCTGTTGTTGAACCCTGAAGCCGCGCGGCGAATTTACATCATGTCCACGGGGACGGCCCGTGCGGCGCGCCGTCCGAGCGCTCCATGCGGGGCCGTTCAATCGCCCCGCAGCCGGTGCAGGACTTCTATCAACACGACTCGGTAATCGGCGTCTTTGGCAAAGCCCATTCTGGCGCCCGCACGAAACCAAATGTCGATCAATTCTCGATCGGAAAGCTCCTGACGTAGCAGCCCGTCGATAAATCGCTCCGCGCCCATCTTCTGGCTCTCATCGAGATGACCAATGGCATAGGCCACGTAGTCCTGCCCTTCCGGGATATCTTCCTCGACTTCGAACATGAGCCACTCAGCCAGATCCGAGAATGCTTCAGGAATGTTCATCAATGTTCCCCTTTCGCGCTCATCGGCCCGATCTGCTGTCGACAGGAAAGGCGGTCCGCACCCGATAGCCTCGATCGCTGGTCGGATCGGCATGAAGAACAACTCTGACGCCGAACGTCCATCGAACGACCGGCTTCGACGTTCCGCTCTCCAAGAATGCCTCTTTTCCGGTTCGAAATCCGAATATCCTCTGGAGCGTGACCTCATCGCGTCGTCCTTCGGCGACCGAGTCGACGCGATCCTTGTTCGTCTCTATCACTCGGTTCACGAGGTCATTTGCGGATTCCCGAGTGTCGAACGAGCCGACCGCCGGCTCATAGGCGATCACGCCTATGAATGGTAGACCAATGCTAATTCGCTTGCTCTCCAAAGCAGCGATAAGGTCTACATCTTCTTTGCCGACATGGTCGCGTATAGCGTGACCATAGCCTTCTTCCGCCAGCAGGTCGACGGAGTGTCGAGCGTCATTGCTATCCCCAACCAAGAGGGCGCCCGCATCGTTCACCACCGCGGCGGTCGTGTTCAGCGCCACCTGCGCGAGGTCGCCAGCGCCGCTCGCATCGCCGCGCGTCCATTGCTCGCCCTCGTGCGATCCGGCGGCGACGCGCGGCTGATCTGTCGAATATTTCACGCGCTTTCCCATCGGGCCGTAGCCCGCCGCCTCGCGCTGCTCGTCGACAGTGAGGAAAGCGGCGCTGCCGATGCGGCTCCATTCGAGCGCGCGCTCTTTCGCCAGAGCGTCGATGCGATCTGCGTCATAGTCGAAGCGGAAAGGCGCGAAGCCCGGCTGCGCCCAGGCGTGAAACGCCTTCTGCAAGCGCTGCACGAGCGGAATGATCGTCTGGCGCCAGAAGGCGCGATTGGCCTCCTCGTAATTGCGAAAGGTGTTGTCGCCCGGCAAGCCGATCAGCAATGGCGGCACGCCGAAGGCGAGCGCGATCTCGCGTGCGGCGGAGGCTTTCGTCTCGGAAAAATCCATGTCTTTCGGCGAGAGCGACAGCGCCTTCCAATCCAGCCCGCCTTCCAGCAGCAGCGGGCGGCCGGCGTTGAAGGCGCCGGAAAAATTCTCCTCCAATTCCTGCTTCAAGCGCTCGAACTGCTCATCGGTGAGATGTCCGCCCTCCGGCCCGGCATAGACGAGCGCGCCGGAGGGCCGCGCGCTATTGTCGAGCAGCGCCTTGTTCCAGAAGCTCGCGGCGTTATGCGTGTCGACCGCCGTCTGCGCGGCGGCGAGCGGCGCGAAGCCATAGATATCGTCGAGCGGATTGAACAGGCGAATATGCAGGATCGGCTCTATGCCGCGCCCCTGAATGTCATAGCGCACGCTGTCTCCGGCCACGGAATAGACATAGGCCGAGGGCCAGCCATTGCGTCCCGCGACGACGCTCATCCGATCGGGACGCAGGCAATAGGCCTCGCGCAGGAGCCCATCGACGAAAGCGCCTTCCACATAGGCGTCGCCATAGAGCAGCAGATTGGAGATCAGCGCCTCGAGAAAGGAGACGCTCGTGTCGGAAGGATTGGGGCGCTCGATCAGGTGCAACAGAGGATGCTCGGGGGTCTCCACGCGACCTTCATAAGCGAGCCAGGGCACGGAGGCGGCGCCTTCCGCCACCATGCGCACGGCGCGATAGCAGACGGCGTTGCGCTCATAGCCGGCGCGGGTGAGCGCGACATTGTTGCGCGCGGTCCATTGCGGCGCGGCCATGGAATGCAGCGAGAGCATGGCGCGCGAGGATTTGCGCTCCGGCGCGCGTGCGCCGAAGAGGCGGGAGAGAAATGAGGGCATGAGATATCCGTCTGAAATCGAGTGAGCATTGGGCAGGGCGTAGGAAGCAGCAGGCTCGGCGCCGCGCGGCTCGCGATCGCGAAGCGCCCTCACAATCGTCGCATGCGCGGCTCGCTCGCGCGCGGGGCCAGCGCCAGCGCGTGAACGGCCCACACCAGCGCGTCGAGACGATCGGGGCTTCTCCCCGATGACAATCCGTCAGTGGCGAAATCGCACATCTCGTCTTCTAGCGCCGGAAAGGCGCCGACATGACGCACGCGTCCTTGCTCATAGAGCTGCGCGACCGGCGCCGCGCGCAAATATTTGCCGCGTGTCGCGCGGACCTCTCTCACGGCCACGCTCGGGTCGGCCTCGTGAATGACGGCGCGCACCATCTCGCCGCCCTGATTGATCTCGGCGATCAGCGCATCGGCCTCTAGCCGGTGATAGAGCGCGACGCCGGCGCGCGCCCATTGCGCCGGCCGCGCGGCGGCGAGCGTCGCATCCTGCAGCACGTAGACGATTCCACTCGCCATTCCCGCCGCGACGATTCCGCAACGATCGGCGCGCCGACCGGATGACGCAGGCGGATCGATGGCGACGACGATGCGCTCCATCGGCGGCGCCTCGACAATGCGCGCCGCCTCCAGCATATCGCGCGTCCAGAGCGCGTCGGCGCGCTCCTCGACAATCTCGCCGTCGAGCTCCTGGCGCCCCAATCGCGTGCCGGCATATTGCGCGACGACGCTCTCGAGAAAGGATGGCGCGAGATGCGCCGCATTCTGTCGCGTGGTCGCGCGCGTCGTCGCGACGCCGGGCTCGCTCATCAGACGCTTCAGCAGAGGAATAGCGCGCGGCGTGGTGGTGACGATCTGGCGCGGCCAATCTCCCAAGCGCAGCCCGAATTGCAGCATGTCCCAGCTCTCCTGCGCATAGCGCCATTTCGCCAGCTCGTCGCACCAGGCGGCGGAAAATTGCGGGCCGCGCAGGCTCTCGGGATCTTCCGCCGAGAACGTCTGCGCGACGACGCCATTGTCGAAAGTGAGGCGCTTGCGCGACGGCTCCCACAAGGGCCGCTCGCTGCGCGGATGTACGGCGAGAATTCCGGAGACGCCTTCGATCATCACATCGCGCACATGAGCGGCGCTCTCGCCGACGAGCGCGATCGGCGACAAGGGGCGCGTCGCGAACTGCGGCCGGCCGCGCGCTATGGCGCGCACCCATTCGGCGCCGGCGCGCGTCTTGCCGGCACCGCGCCCGCCCAATATCAGCCATACGCGCCAAGGCGCGCCATCCGGCGCGAGCATGGGCGGCCATTGATCCTCGCGCGCGCAAAACTCCCAATCCGCGAGCAATGTCTCGAGCTCGCGCGGGGAAAATCCGTCGATCAGCTCATTCAAGCGGCCCATCGCCGCACATGCGCTCGAGCCGGCGAGCAAGCTCCTCGCGGAGCTCGGCCAATTGGCGGGGAGGCTCGTCGTCGAAAGCGTCTCGGACACGCAAGTCCTCCTCTCGCGCCACGGCGGCGTCGCGATTCATGCGCTTCAGCTCCGCGAGGCTGCGCACAAGGCTCGCGAGCACGCGCGCGCTCGTCTCCATCGTCTTCGGCGCCGCCTTTGCGCCGCATGTGGCGAGGACCGCTTCGGCGCGGACAAATTCGCGCTCCACCGCCTCTTCGAGGCGGGCGATGAGGCTGCGCGAGTCCTTCTGCGTCGGCGGCGCGCCCTGCCGCTCCGACATAGTGGGCGTTTCGGCGCTCTTGCGCTTGATCGGCGACGGCCGCATGGGCCATCCCTCGCTTTTGCGAAAGCTGCAAAAAGCGCGCTCGCTCATGCCGAGCATGGCGCGCACCTCGGCGAGCGGCGTCACGCCCGCGTCATAGAGCAGCTTCGCCTGCGATAGGATGTCGCGCGAGCGCGCATCTGGCTTTAGCGCCATGCATCGGCCTCCTTTGGACGAAAGCGCCGGGCCGCAAATCTTCAGGCTCGCTTTCGACGATCTACGAAATGATCCGTCGGACGCTCTTCCACGCCCGCCAAGCCGTCGCGCTCCACATGAACGAAAAGAGCGAGCCTGAAGGCTCGCGATCCAATTCTCGCTAGCGTTTACGCCGACCGATATCTATTGGTACCGCGCGCGGCCGATGCGCCGGACCGCGAGCCTTCGGGCTCGCACGCCCCCCGAGAGCTATATGCAAATGAGCCGTTCATCTCCGAAAGGCTGGCATTCACGCGGCTATCTGCCTCACTTCGATTCGCCGGAACGGATTCAGCATGTCGTCTTCAGGACAGCGGGCAGTTTGCCGAAGTCTGCGCTGGGCGCCGACATAGACGCACATCTCGATCGTTGCGAAGGTGAGCGGCCTCTAGCCGACCCCATAGTGGCGCAGATCGTGGAAGATACGATCCGCCATTTCGACCATGCGCGGTTTCGTCTCTTCGCCTGGGTGATCATGCCAAATCACGCGCATGTCGTCGTCGAGCCTTTGGCGAATTTTTCACTCGGGGCGACGGTCCGAAGCTGGAAGGCGTTCAGCGCCACGAAAATCAACGAGAGAACCGGCGCTCGCGGCTCTTTCTGGGCGCGCGACTATTTCGATCGCTACATGCGCGACGAAAGCGATCTCCAGCAAACGATCGCCTATGTCGAAAGCAATCCCGTGCGCGCCGGCCTCGCGGTCGAGCCGCGAGATTGGCGCTGGTCGTCGGCGCGATTGCGAGACGACTGAGACGGCTCGCGGTCGATTGCGACGCTAGCGCGACATGGACCGCGAGCCTTCAGGCTCGCTTTCGGTAGGGCTCGACGCTCGCCGATGCACGCGCGATGCTCTAGAAAGAGCGAGCCTGAAGGCTCGCGGTCCCGTCTGCCGCAGTCCCTCGCCCCAAGCGCAATTCTGGAGCATGGGACTTGTCTATTGGACCAGCGTCCCGCTGTCAAGGAATAAAATCACACTCCGCCTCACGCCGCCCGCCCCTTCTTGCGCCGGGGCCAGCGCTTGGGCCATAGCACGATGAAATTGGGGAGATCGTCGGTCTCCACCTCCTGCTCATGGGCGGCCACGCGGCCGCGCACGGAGACGCCGGCCGTGTGGACGCTGGCCGGGTCGCCGGTCAGCAGCGGGTGCCAATCGGGGAGCGGCTTGTCTTCCGCGCGCAGGCGATAGGCGCAGGTCGGCGGCAGCCAGGGGATGCCGGCGAGCGCCTTCACGGTCAGCCGAACGCAGTCGGGCACCTTGGTCTGGCGGCCGGCATAGTCGCGGCAGCGCCCGGTCTCCCCGTCCAAAAGATCGCAGCCGACGCTCGTATGATAGATTTCCCCACTATCTTCATCCTCGAGCTTGACCAGGCAGCAACGTCCGCAGCCGTCGCAGAGCTTTTCCCATTGCGCCCGCGTCAATTCGCTCAAGGGCCTCATCCAGAACGGTTCGACCGCTTCTTTTTCGTCATTCCTCGCCATGCTCTGTCTTCGGCCCTCGTCCTTCGCGCCGCGCGCGCTTTATTCATCCTGCCGGCGATCCCTGCGGGCCGGCCATCGTCAAGGCGGCTCGAGGAGTGCTATCATCCGCCTCCTGGTTCGCATAATCGCCCGGATGGGCCAAGGGAGCGGCGCAATTGCTCGAACCTATTCGATCCTCGCGCTTATACAAGCGGGCCGCAAGGCTTCTGCTGGCGCTCGACGCCTATATCGACTCGAGCCTCTTCGACTCGAGCCGCGGCGCGCGCGAGGCCTATGAGAATTTCTCGGCCTTCATGAACCGCTTCCAGGTGCGCGGCCTGCGGCGGATCGCCGTCGAGATCGGCTGCGAGTCGCTGACGCTGGCGCTCGCGGGGGGCATGGTCGCGCTCGCGCTGTCGGTCTCCGCCATGCGCATGACCAGCGACGATTGGCTGAAGAAGCAGGATCTCTCGATCACTTTTCTGGATCGCTATGGCGCCGTCGCCGGACAGCGCGGCATCAAGCATGACGACGCCGTGCCGCTCGACCAATATCCAGATTATGTCATCAAGGCAGTGCTGGCGACCGAGGACCGGCGCTTCTACGAGCATTTCGGCATAGACATTATCGGCACGGGACGCGCGCTCACGGTGAATGCGCGCTCCTCCGGCGTGGTGCAGGGCGGCTCCTCCATCACGCAGCAACTCGCCAAAAACGTCTTCCTCTCCAATGAGCGCACTCTCACGCGGAAGATCAACGAGGCGTTTCTCGCGCTCTGGCTCGAGGAGCGCCTCACCAAGCAGGAGATTTTGAAGCTCTATCTCGACCGCGTCTATATGGGCGGCGGCGCCTTCGGCATTCAGGCGGCGGCGGAATTCTATTTCGGCAAATCGGTGCGCGACGTCTCGCTGTCCGAGGCCGCCATGCTCGCCGGCCTGTTCAAGGCGCCGACCAAATACGCCCCGCATGTCAACCTCCCCGCAGCGCGCGCGCGCGCCAATGACGTGCTCGACAATCTCGTCGACGCCGGCTTCATGACGCAGAGCCAGATCGTCGCCGCGCAGCGCAATCCGGCGACGCCGGTCGAGCGCAAGCGCGACCAGAGCCCGGATTGGTATCTCGACTTCGCCTTCAAGGAGGCGCAGCGCCTCGCGGAGGCCGGCAAGTTCGGCGACGATCGCGTGCTGACCATCCGCACCGCCCTCGATCCCAATGTGCAGAAGCGCGCCGACGAGGTGGTGGAGGAAAATCTCCGCGAGAGCGGGCGCTCCTATCACGCGAAGCAGAGCGCCTCGGCCTTCATGGATCTCGACGGCGCCGTGCGCGCGCTGGTCGGCGGGCGCGATTATGGCGCCAGCCAGTTCAATCGCGCGACGGAGGCGGCGCGCCAGCCGGGCTCCTCCTTCAAGCCCTATGTCTATCTCACCGCGCTGATGAGCAATAAGTTCAAGCCGACGACGGTGGTGACGGATCGCCCGACCTGCATCGGCAATTATTGCGTCCATAATTACAGCGGCGGCTACGCCGGCTCGCTGCCGCTCTCGCTGGCGCTCGCCAAGTCGCTCAACACCATCGCCATTCAATTGTCGATCGCCATCGGCAATGGCGATTCACACGCCGGCCGCGCGAAAATCATCGACACCTGCCGCAAGCTCGGCATCACCACGCCGCTCGAGGACACGCCTTCGCTGCCCGTCGGGCAGAGCGACGTCATCCTGCTCGAGCATGCGGCCGGCTACGCCGCATTCGCCAATGGCGGCAAGAAGACGACGCCCTATGCGGCCACGGAGGCGCGCAACAGCCGCGGCGACATTCTCTATCAGCATGATCGCGACGCGCCGCCGCAAGAGCAGGTCGTGCCTTTCGAGAAGGTCGCCGAGCTCGACACGATGATGAAGCGCGTGATCGAGGAAGGCACCGGCGGGCGCGCCAATCTCGGCCCCGGAATCGACGTCATCGGCAAGACCGGCACCACCAATGGCTATAAGGACGCATGGTTCTGCGGCTATACCGGCAATATGGGCGGCTGCGTGTGGTATGGAAACGACGACAATGAAGGCATGTCCAATATGACCGGCGGCACGTTGCCGGCGAAGACATGGCACGACATCATGGCCTATGCGCATCAAGGAATCGCCATCAAGCCGATCCGCGGACTCGCCACGCCCGCCACGCTCGCAGCGGCGGCCGCCGCTCAGCCCAAGACGCTCGAGCTCGGCGCGCCTGCGCGTCCCGCGGCGCTCTCGCGCGGCGCCTTGGAGGCGCTCGGACAAATCGAGTCGAAGATGAAGCTCGATGGTCCCGAGCGCCCCGCCGCCGGCTCGCAGCCGCGGACGCGTTCCACCGACAAGCGCGCCGATCGGCGCTGACGGATTTCGCATGACCAATTATCTGAGGGCTTTCGTCGTGATGATCGCGGGCCTGCTGCTGGGCTTTGCGATGACCGCCGTCTCGCTCGGGCTCGGCCGCGGCTTCGGCGCGCTGCATGTCGGCCCATGGACCGCCTGGCCGCGCCATGGCGGCGCGGAGATCGACCCTTATGCGCGCGCCGTGCTCGCGCGCTCGGGCGAGGCGCCGCTCGGGCGCGATCAGGGCCTCGCCTTTTTTGCCCATACGGATTCGAGCGGCGCGCCGCTCGATGGACGCTGCGATTATCGCGTCTTCGACACCACCCCCGCGGCGCGCTTCTGGACGCTCGGCGCGACCAGCGTGACCGGCCGGCTCATCGACAATCCCGCCGATCGCCACGCTTTCACCTCGAGCGAGATCGCGCGGCGCGAGGGCGGCGCCTTCGAGATCGACATTGGCGCGCAGGCGCGGCCCGGCAATTGGCTGCCGGTGTCGAAAGAGCCATTCGTGCTGGCGCTGCGCCTCTATGACACGCCGCTCGACCTCGAATCCGCGCCCGACCCTCAGACATTTCCGAAGATCGTGAAGCTCCATTGCGCATGAAAATTTCTCGCGACTATCTCGACTGGCTGCCCTGGGCGCTCGCGACCGTCTGCGTCGCGGGCTCCGTTCACATCGTCGCCGTGCTGCTGATGCCGGACGTCGCGCCGCGAAACGCCTATGCGCGCCTCCTCGCCGCCGCGCAAAACGCCGAGGCGACGACCAATGGCGTCGCTCTGCTGCCGCGCGCCGCGCCCGGCGCGGAGGTCACGCCTTTCGAGGATTCGGCTTTCGTCGAAGGCGTCTGCCTCTTCGATCTCTCCAAAGGCCTGCTGCGCGTGCGCGCCGACGCCGATCCCGAGGATCTGCTCGCGCTCTCCTTTCATGCGCGAACGGGCCGCATCTTTCATTCCGCCACGGATCGCTCGGCGATCAAGGGCAAGATCGACGTTCTGATCGGCGATGCGCGCCAAATAGAAGCCGTCGAGGGCGAGGATGAGGAAACGCCGCCGAGCCAAGTGCATGTGACGGCGCCTTCGATGCGCGGCTTTGTGCTGCTACGCTCGCTGGCCAAGCGCGCGAGCGATCGCGATCGCGCCGAGCAGCGCCTGCGTTCTGTCTCCTGCGAGACTGTCGCCGAGCCTGAAAGCTGATTCGCCTGCGGGCCACACGGCTCGCTTTCGGCAAAATACGCGACAAATAGGACATGTCGCCGCATTGCGATCGACCCTGCCGGCGACCACTTCCTATGGAGATGCCGGCGATAGCGAGGGCGAGGCGATGAAAAATATCATTCCCACACTGGCGGCGGCTCTTCTGACGGCGACGGTCGCGCCGGCGCTCGCCGAAACGACTGTCGAGACCAAGCCCGCCGCTCCGCAGGAGGAGCATGGCGACGGCTCTGGGGGCGGCTGCTGCAAGATGATGCAAGAGATGCGTCAAATGCATCAGATGCATGATCAGATGATGATGGATCACATGAAATCCATGCATCAGGGCCATGGCGCGGGCCATGATGGCGGACATGAGAGCGGCCATGAGGGCCATGCGCCGGACGCGGCGCCCAAGGCGGAATAACGGCTAGGCAGGGCTCGTTTCCCGCAAGGAGAAACGAGCCCTGCCCTGTCGGCTCACGCCGTCAGTGTCGGATAATCTGTATATCCCTTCGCGCCCGCCCCATAGACTGTCTCGAAATCGACATCGGTGAGCGGCGCGCGGCGACGCAGGCGCTCGACGAGATCGGGATTGGAGATGAAGGGCCGGCCGAAGGCGATGAGATCGGCGCGTCCGCTCGCGAGCGTTTCCTGCGCGAGCTCCAGCGTATAGGCGTTATTGGCGATATAGGCGCCGGGGAAGCTCTTGCGCAGAGCGAGATAATCGAAAGGCGCGACATCGCGCGGGCCTTGCGTCGCACCTTCTATGACATGGAGAAAGCCGAGCTTCCTCTCCGCCAGCCGCTCCACGAAATAGCCGAAGACGCTCTGCGGATCGCTGTCCGACATGTCGTACACCGGGCTCACCGGCGATATGCGCACGCCGACGCGGGACGCGTCCCATTCCGCCAGCACGGCGTCCACGACCTCGAGGCCGAAGCGCGCGCGATTTTGCGGCGCGCCGCCATAGGCGTCCTCGCGCTTGTTGGAGCCGTCGCGCAAGAACTCGTCGATGAGATAGCCATTGGCGCAATGCACCTCGACGCCGTCGAAGCCGGCCTCCTTCGCATTGCGCGCGGCCTTGCGATAATCGGCGATCAGCCCCGGAATCTCGGCGAGCTCCAGCGCGCGCGGCGCGGAGCAATCGGCGGCGCCGGTCTCGATCGCCACCTGCTTCGTCGTGGCGATGGCGGAAGGCGCGACCGGCGCCCCGCCACCGGGCTGCAGAGAGACATGCGAGACGCGCCCGACATGCCAGAGCTGCAGGACGATACGCCCGCCCGCCGCATGCACGGCCTCCGTCACCTGGCGCCAGCCGGCGACCTGCTCGGGCGAATAAATCCCCGGCGTATAGGCGTAGCCCTGCCCCTGCTGGGAAATCTGCGAGGCCTCGGCGATGATGAGCCCGGCCGAGGCGCGCTGGCGATAATGCTCGGCCATCAGCGCATTGGCGGCGTTGGTCTCATGGGTGGCGCGACGGCGCGTCAGCGGCGCCATGACGATGCGATTGGCGAGCGTGAGATCGCCCAGCCGAAAGGGTTCGAACAAAGAAACGGTCATGGTCTCGGATTTTCCTCTCGGGCCGCGCCCCTGCGCGCCCCCTTCCCCTCGCCACTTGGGGATTGATCGCAAATTTGTTAGGTCCGAGCCAGATGGAATGATTTTCTCGGGAAAGGGTCCCATGACCGGCGACGCAGCCAAGACCACCGACGACGTTTTCCGCCGCCGCCTCGACGAGGCCGCCAGCGCGACCGAGGCGACGCTGGGCGCCCTGCTCGGCGCGGAGCCGCTTTCGGGCGAGATCGCCCGGCCGGCGCGGCTGCTGGAGGCGATGCGCTATGTGGCGCTGGGCGGCGGCAAGCGGCTGCGGCCGTTTCTGGCGCTCGAATCCGCCCGCCTCTTCGGCGTCGAGGGCGAGAGTGCGCGGCGCGCCGCCGCGGCGATCGAGATGATCCATTGCTACTCGCTGGCCCATGACGATCTCCCGGCCATGGACGACGACGATCTGCGCCGCGGGCGCCCCACCGCCCATAAGGCCTTCGACGAGGCCACCGCCATTCTCGCCGGCGACGGGCTGCTGACCTATGCGTTCGACGTTGTGGCCGATCCGGCGACCCATGCCGACGCGCAAATCCGCGCCCGTCTCGTGCTGGCGCTGGCCCGCGCCTCCGGGCTCGGCGGCATGGTCGGCGGGCAGGCGCTGGACCTCGAGGCCGAAAAGGCGACCAGCCCGCTCTCGCAGGAGGAGACGCTCCGCCTCCAGGCCATGAAGACCGGCGCGCTCTTGCGCGTCTCGGTCGACTTCGGCGCCATTCTCGGCGGCGCCTCGGCTCCCGTGGCGGCGGCGCTCGGCCGCTATGGCGATGCGCTCGGCGCCGCATTCCAGATCGCCGACGATATTTTGGACGCAGAGGGCGACGAGGCGGCGCTCGGCAAGCGCGCCGGCAAGGACGCCGAGCGCAACAAGGCCACTTTGATCGGCCTGCTCGGCATGAACAAGGCGCGCCAGCGGCGCGACGCGCTGGTCGAGGCGGCCATAGCGGCGCTCGCCGAGACGGGCCTCGGCGCGGCGACGGACGTGCTCGCGCAGGCGGCGCGCTTCGTCGCATTGCGCAGCAATTGAGCGCGCCGATGAGCCACCCCGCAGAGACTCATGCGCGCCATCGACGCCCACTGCTGTGGCGCATCGCCAGGGCGCGCGCGCGGCTGCTCTTCTGCCTGCTCGCAGGCGTGGCCGCGGGCGTGCTGCTGCCCGCGAGCTGGCGCGAGGTCACGCGCGCGCTCGTCGGCTGGGACGTCTTCGTGACGCTCTATCTCGCGCTCTCGGCGGAGATGATGGCGCGCTCGACGCCGAGCTCCATGCGCCGCCGCGCGCAATTGCAGGACGAAGGCCGGCTCGTCATTCTGGTGATGACCATCGCCACCGCCTGCGCCTCCATCGGCGCGATCGTCGCCGAACTCGGGCCGGTCAAAAATCTCGAGGGATTTTCCAAGCACGCGCATATTTCCCTCGCCGTGCTGACCGTCGTGCTCTCCTGGCTGTTCGTGCATCTCACCTTCGCGCTGCATTACGCGCATGAATATTATCTCGAGCGCGGCGCCGCGCCGGATCGTCCCGCCGAGCAGCGCGGCGGGCTGATCTTTCCGGGCGCGCAACAGCCCGGCTATATGGATTTTCTCTATTTTGCCTATGTGATCGGCGTCGCCTCGCAGACGGCGGACGTCTCCACCGCCTCCACGACGATGCGCGCGGTCGCGCTCGCGCAAGGCGTGCTGGCCTTCTTCTTCAACACCGCGATACTGGCCCTCACCGTCAATATCGCCGCGGGCTTCGTATGAGACAACGCGCTTTCGCGGCCTCGCTTCTCGCAATGTCGCTCTCGCTCGGTCCCGGCCTCGCGGCCGAGGTGCGCATAGAGAATTTCGCCTTCGCGCCGGTCCATCTCACCGTGCGCACAGGCGAGACCGTCGTTTTCGTCAATCACGATCAGGCGCCGCATTCCATCATCGGCGCGATGGGCAAGGACGAAATCTTCCATTCGCCCGAGCATGTCGACGAGGACGAGAGCTTCGACGTCACGCTGACCCGTCCGGGCGAGGTGGCCTTTCGCTGCGGGCTGCATTCTCACATGAGCGGGACGATCACCGTCGTTCCGTGAGACGGCGGTTTTTGCCGACTATTCGCCGCCGCTCGGCGCCCAGGCGGCGACGATGGCGCGCGCCAGCGGCGCGAGCGCCGGAGCGGCCTGCGGCTCGCGCCCATAGAGCGAAGCGTCCAGCGCGGCCAGCTGCGCGCCTATGTCCTCGCGCGCGGCGATCCTCGCCCAGGCTTTGCGGTCGGCCTCCGCCAATCGGCCCGCGGCATGGCGAAAGGCGATGGCGTCAGCGGCGCGAGCGGCTCGCTTCAGAGCGGCGAACGCCGCTGGCCGCCGCGCGCCGATCCGCCCCCGCATGGCGGCGATGAGACAGACGAGAGCCGCGCTAGCGACGAAGCTCGCCAGCGCGGCGATGATCGGCTGCGGCGCCGCGAGGCCCGGACTCTCGCGCAGCCTAGCGGCCGCATGCTCGCGCGGCGCGTCGCCGAAAGCGATGCGCCGCTCGGGCGCGACGGCCTCGCGCATCCGCCGCGTCGCGACATCGAACCAGGCGATGCGGATCGCCGGCGCATAGGCCGAGACCGCGGACACGGGCCGCACGTTCCAGCGATAGACCGCATGAGCGACCGGCCCCTGATCGGTCACGATCGTTTGCCGCTCCACCGGCGCGGCGAAAGTGATGATTCCCGGCGCGCGGAAATTGGGCAGCGGCGGCAGGCGATCGGCGGTGACGCCCTCGGCCTCCACAGTGACGGTGCGCCGCGCCGTCTCGCCGAAGGGAATCTTGTCCGGCTCAATGTCCCAGACGTCGGTGATGCGCAGGCTCCGCGCCGGCAGAAAGCTCTCGCCCGGCGGAACCAGCCCGTCGCGGGCGCGCGCTTCTATCTGGAGAGGCGCGGAGACGAATTCGGCCTCCACCCTGCCGCTCTCGTCGATGCGATAGGCGATGCGGCGCTTGAAGGGCGGAATGGTGAGCCGTCCGGCGCGCAGCGGATAGATCATCAGCACGCGCTCGACCACCGGCGTCCAAAAGCCGTCGATCATCTCCTCGCTGGAGGAGTCGACGCCGAACTGCTGCCAGTCGAAATCGAGCAGCGAAGGCTGGATGATATGATCCAGCAGCACGCGGCCGCGTATGGCGGAACGGATCACCAGCCGCAGCGGCTCGCCGACATAAGGCGTCTCGGATGGCGCTTCGACGCGGAGCTCGACGCGGCCGAAGGGCGGCTCCTCCTGCGCCAGCGCCTGCGCGAGAGGTTGCAGCAAGAAGAGCAGAAGAAGCGCGAGCCGGCGCGACATCAATCATCCTCCTCCAGCGCGCCGCCGCCGGCGCGCAAGCGGCGCGCCTTCTCGGCGGCGATGCGCAGCTTCAGGAAACGGCCGGGATCGTCGTCGAGGCTCTGCAGCCAATCGGCGCTGGCGTGAATGGCGCGCGCCTCGAGCCGCCGGCGCACGCGGCGGTCGCGCTCATGCAGCAGAGCGGCGACGTCGATCCTCTGCCCGCCAGTGCGGCCCGCGCCCTCCGAGGCTCCGACCGCGCCGGTCGCGCCGGCGCCGCTCTCCTTCGTCTCCTCCTGGCCCTTGCCCTGCTTGGAGGCTTTGGCGCCGCCGCGATCGCCGGGCCGCGAGCTGGTCTCGCGCTCGCCCGCCGCGCCCTCCCCGCCGCCGCCTTTGTCGTCGTCGAGACTGCCGAGCGCGCGCTGCTGGCCGGTCGCGGCCGAATTGGCCTTGGCGTCGCCGCCGGCGCTCTCACGCTCGAGCAGACCGAGCAGCAGAGTTTTATTATAGGCCGCGTCCTCATCGTCCGGATCGGCGCGCAGCGTGCGATCATAGGAGGCGACCGCCTCCCGGTAACGACCGGCGAGCGCCAGCGCATTGCCGAGATCATAGAGACTGTCGCTATCGCGCGCGAAAGCGGCGGCGGCCTCCTCCCAGCGGCCGGCCGCATAGAAGGCGGCGCCCTTCCAGACGGGATCGGCGAAGACTCGCGCGGCAAAGGATGGAAATCCGAGCGCCAGCAATGCGCGTCCGCCGAGCTGCGGTCCGAGAGTCCATAATGCGCTCACGAGCGACAGGATGAGGAGAATAAGGGCGAGCCTGAAGGCTCGCGGTCCGAGGCCCGCAATGGAGCGCGAGCCTTCAGGCTCGCCTCTCATGCGATGACGCGAGATCATGCGCCCCTCCCCGGCAACGCGAGCAGCAGCGGCGCCGCCGCGAGCAATAGGATAAAGCGTCCATAGTCGCGCCATTCCAGCGCGCGCAGCTCGCCTTCCGCGATATGTGCGACGCCGCGCGCTTCGATCGCGCGCGCGATCTCGGCGGGATCGGCCGCGTCGCCTGCGCGCCCACTTCCGGCGGCTGCGAGCGACGCCATTGCGGCGCGACGCGCGGGCTCGAGCGCATCGACGCCGCCGCGCGCCGAGACGAAGAGACTATGCACATGGCGTCCTTCGCGCGCGAGCGCGGCGGCGAGACGCTCCGCGCGTGGATCGAGCCCCTCTCCATCCGAGATAATGGCGATATCCGCCGCTGCGATCTCCGCTTCGCGCAGCAGGCGCCGGGCGAATGCGAGCGCGCGATCCGGCTTGGTTCCGCCATCGGGCACGGTTCGCTCGTCTATGGCGAAGAGCAGAGATTCGAGCGATTTCGCGTCATCGGTCAGCGGGCTCGCGAGATAGGCGTCGCCGGCGTAGAGAGCGAGGCCGATCTGCCGCGCGCCCGAGCGCTCGAGCAGAAATTGCGCCGCCGCGACCGCCTGCCCCAAACGCTCGGCGCGCGACACGTCGAGCAGGATCAAAGTGGCGTCGAGATTGCGGAACTGCTCGGCGCCGCGCATTTTCATCGCCGGCCCGCAGAGCGCGAGCGCGATGAGCGCGACGCTGAAAAACAGCGGCGCGTCGCTGCGAGAAGCGCCGGCGCTCGCGCTTCGGCGCAGCATGATGGCGAGCAGCGCCGGATCGACGATGCGGCGCCAATCGCCGAGCGAATCGCGCCGCCGCGTCATGGCGACGAGCAAGGCCAGCGCCGGCGGAGCCAGCAGCCACAGCGGACGCAGCAGAGCGAAATCGCCGATCTCGATCATCGACTCTCTCTCGTCGCGAGCGCGAGCGCCGCCGCCGCCAAGAAAGCGAGCGCGCCCGGATAAATCCACAGCTCATGAAAGATGATCGTCGGCGGCGCCGGCGTCGGGCCGGCGATGAGCTCCTCTATGGCGCGCGTCGCGGCGTCGAGCTCGGCGCCGGTGCGCGCGCGAAACGCCGCGCCGCCGCCGATCTCCGCAATGCGTTGCAGAGCGACGAAATCCACCGCATCGGTATCGTCGGGATTGGCGAGCGTGTCACTCACGCCGAGGCCGATGGTGAAGATTTTCACGCCCATGTCGCGCGCCAGCTCGGCGACAGCGCCGGGCTCGCTGACGCCGGCGTTATTGGCGCCGTCGGAGAGCAGAATCACGAGACGCGACGGCGCGGCGGAATCGGACAGACGCTTCAGCGCGAGGCCGAGCCCTTCGCCGATCGCAGTGGAGCGGCCGACGAGGCCGATCTCCATTTCCTCGAGCGTCGCGCTCACCACGCGCAGATCGAAGCTCAGCGGAGCCGCGGCGAAAGCCGTCTCGGCGAAGACGACGAGGCCGATGCGATCGCCGGCGCGACGGCGGATCAGCTCCACGCCGAAATGTTTCAGCACGGCGAGTCGGCTGGCGGCGACGCCGCCCAGCTCGAAATCCGTCTTCGTCATGCTGCCGGAGAGATCGAGCGCCAGCATGATGTCGCGCCCGGTCGCCGGCAGCGCCGCGACGGCGCCGGCGACGCGCGGCCCGGCGAGCGCGATCACCAGTCCGATCCAGGCGAGCGTCGAGACGATGACGCGCCAGGAAAAACGCAGGCCGCCGGTTGCGGCGTCGGCGCCGAGCCGATGACGAATGGTCTCCGGTAAGGGCAATCCGCCGGCCGCTGCGCGCCCGCGCAGCGCACGCAGCAGCAGAGGCGCCGGCAAGAGCGCGAGCGCGAGAGGCGTCGCCAATTCGAGGCCGTTCATCGGTCGAGCCTCGACAGCAATTTTTGCAAAGCGCGATCGAGCCTCTCGCTCGGATCATCGACGCGCGGACGATAGAGCGCATCGCCGAAAGCGCGCCCCTCGCCTTCGCTGAACAGAGTCGTCGCGAAGATCGCGTCGAGCCGAGTCAGCCAGGAGTCGCCATGCGTATGCGCGACGCCGCCCTCGAGCGCGCCGACGAGATCGCGCAGCATTCTCGCCTGCGCGGCGAGCCGTTCCGCCGCCGGCAATGCGCGCGCCGACGCCAGCGCGGAAAGCGCGGCGCGTCGCAGAGGACGACGGCGCGCGCGCCAGAACAGAATAGCGAGCGTCAGCAGAGCGCCGGCGCCGCAGCCGATGAGCGCCATGAGCAGAATATCGGCCGCTCCGTCCGGCGGCGGCGCGCGCAGCGGCCGCAATTGCTGGAGCAGATCAGAAGGATCGGCCATCGAACCACTCCATGTCGAAACGCTCGAGAAGAGGCGCGATCGTCTCCGCGTCGAGCCCGGCGTCGATCCCGAGCGCGCGCGCGCCGAGCCGGCGCAGGCGCGCCAGCCGCTCGTCGGGCGCCGTCCGCGCGCCATGCGCGATGCGCAGCAGGCCTTCTTCCATGCGCGTGCGAAACGGATAGAGGCCCGGCGAAGGCGCCAGCTCGAATCGATCGGCGACGAGCAGCACGCTGAGATCGCGCCGACGCGCGATGCGCGTCGCAATCGCGTCGAAAGCTTCGCCCGGAGAATCCAGCGCGCTGGCGAGCGTGAGCGCCGATGTTCCGCCGACGCTCTCCATTTCTTCCAGCGCCGCGGCGAGCGGCGGCTCGGCGGCTTCCGCTCCTTCCGCGAGCGCTATGCGATGCGCCTCGGCGAGCGCGACGAGCAGAGGCGGAAAGCTGCGCGCGCCCACCGCCCAGCCGAAGCAGCGCGCGCCCGTCGAGCCGATCGCCGCGAGACCGACGCGGCCCTGTGAGTCGATGACGCGCCAGGCGGAGGCGACAGCGGCCTCCGCCGCGGCGACCGAGCGAAAAGCCCGCCGCGTGCCGAACAGCATGGGCGCACGAAAATCGACGACAAAGAGCACGGAGCGCTCGCGCTCGTCATGAAAGGTGCGCACATGCGGCGCGCCGGTGCGGGCGGTGACATTGCGATCGAGGCTGCGCATATCGTCGCCGTCCGACCATGGGCGAACGTCATAGGTCTCGGCGCCGCGTCCACGTCGGCGCCGCGCCACGCCACCGAGCGGCGCAGCGGCCGCGGCTCGGCGCGCGCCGCTTCGCGCCGACAGCAGCCGCAGACGCATCAAGGATTCGACATCGAGATCGACGCCGGGGACGAGCGCTTCCGACGCGCTCATGCAGGGGGAACCGCATCGAGATAGGCGCGAATGACGTCGCGCGGAGTCTCCCCCTCGGCGAGCGCGCGCCAGCCGAGAATGGTGCGATGGGAGAGAACGTCCACCGCGAGCGCGCTCACATCCTGCGGCGCGACATAATCGCGCCCCTCGAGAAAGGCGCGCGCCTTGGCGGCGGCGGCGAGCGCCAGCGTGCCGCGCGGCGAGGACGGATGCGCGATCTTCGCCGCCAGCTCCGGCGCGACGCTCGCATCGCGCGGCGCGGTGACGAGTCTCACGATATAATCCTTGATCGCGGCGGAGAGAAAGACCGATCGCGCCGCATGGCGCGCGGCGGCGATCTCCTCCGGCTGCAGCGCCGCGGGCGGCGCGGCCGCGACGCCCTGATCCTCGCGCTCGACGAGATCGAGAATGCGCCGCTCCGTCACGGCGTCCGGCAGCGCCAGCTCCACATGCAGCATGAAGCGATCGAGCTGCGCCTCCGGCAGCGGAAACGTGCCTTCATGCTCTATCGGGTTCTGCGTCGCCACGGTCATGAAAGGATCGGGCAGCGCATGGGTCGCGCCGGCGATGGTCGCCTGACGCTCGGCCATGGCCTCGAGCAGCGCCGATTGCACCTTGGGCGGCGCGCGATTGATCTCGTCGACGAGCAGCAGCGAATGAAAGATCGGCCCCGCGGAAAATTCGAAGACGCTCTTGTCCTGACGCCAGATCGATGTGCCGGTGATGTCCGCGGGCATGAGATCGGGCGTGCATTGAATGCGCGCGAAGGTGAGATTGGACGCGCCGGCGAGCAGCTTGACCGCCCGCGTCTTGGCGAGGCCGGGCGCGCCCTCGAGCAGCACATGGCCGTCAGCGACGAGGCCGATCAGCAGGCGCTCGACCAGCGCATCGGCGCCGATGAGACGCTCTTGCAAGAATGTCCTGATCTCGCCGAGCCGCGCGCCCGCATCGAAGGCGCGGTCGGGGGAGAGAAAGCGAAGCGGTTCCATCGGATTCATGCGATTGGTCCAATACCGGCGATTGCGCGGCGGCCCTGAACTTTCGCCTTTGCGGCCCGCGCTGTCGAGGGACAATCGTCTAAAAAATTCGGGCATTTTTCCCGAAATGTCATAGAATTCATTCTATGATGCAGCGGTCGACCCGTTCTCCGCCGGGGAAAGACGCGCCGCGCCGGCCTATTGACGGCGCCACGTCACATTTATACCAATCGTTCCCGCGCGGCCGCCTCGGCGTTCGCTCGGCCCATTCTTTTGAGACATTGACCCTGTATCAACCCCTGCGGACCCTGCCGATGCGCGACGATCTCGAAAGACTCTGGCGCGCCTCTGCCGGCGCCTCCGCACGAGGGGAACGCTGATGTCGCCGGGCGAGACCAGCGCCGCCTTTCTCGTGGATCACGACTCGCTGCGCGCCTCGCATGGGCTCGACGAGTCCACCTTCGCGGATGTCCGCTTCGTCGGCGAGACGCTCTCGGCGCGCGTGCCGGAGCTGATCGAGGATTTTTACGCTTGGCTCCGCGGCTTCTCCGATTTCGCGCGCTTTTTCGCCGATCCGCGCATGCTGCAGCGCGTGAAGGCGCAGCAGAACGAATATTGGACCGATTTTCTCGCCGCCAATGTCGACGACGCCTATGTCGAGCGCCGCCGCGTCATCGGACGCACGCATGCGCGCATCGAGCTCGGCCTGCTCATCTATCTTCTGGCCATGGAATTCGTCTCCGCCTGGCTGCGCCGCGCGATCGAGAACGACGAGCGGCTGCGCGCGCGCGCGACCGCCGCTCTCTCCGTGCGCAAGCTGATCGCCTTCGACTCGGCCGTCGTGGTCGACACCTATGGCGCGCTCACCGCGCAAAATCTCGAGGATCATCGCGAGCGCCTGCATCATGTCGCCAGCGTCATGCGCGCGGTGACGGAGGGCGATCTCGAGCGCCATATCGATCTCGCCGGGCCGGGCGACATTCTCGGCCTGTCGCTCAATGATCTCGTCGACAGCCTGCGCGGAGTCGCCCGCGAGATGGAGACGATCGCCGGCGGCGATTATTCCGCGCAGCCTTCGCCGCGCAGCGACAAGGATCAGCTCGGCAAATCGCTGCAGGCGATGACGCGCGCGCTGCGCGAGGCCGCCGAGCGCAATGACCGGCAAATGTGGCTCGCCGAGCAGGAGACCGCGCTGGCCCAGGCGATGAGCGGCAATCCGACGATGCGCGAGCTGGCGCAGCGCGTGCTCGCTCTGCTGTGCCGCGCCTTGAGCGCGCAGGTCGGCGCGCAATATGTCGCCGAAGATGGCGGCGCGACGCTGCGGCTCGCCGGCGCCTATGCCGCCGCCTCCGGCATGCGCGATCATTGGCGGCTCGGCGAGGGGCTGGTGGGACAGGTCGCGCTCGACAAGCGCCGCATCATCGTGACCGACATTCCCGAGGATGGGCTCGCCATTCATTGGGGGCTCGGGCAGACGCCGCCCCGCCATCTGCTGATCTTTCCGCTGCTGCACGAAGGCGAGACGCGCGGCGTCATCGAGCTCGGCGCGCTGCAGCCCTTTTGCGAGAGGCGTCTCGCGATCCTCGACTTCGTCTCGAGCGGCGTCGGACAGGCAATCAGCTCCGCCGAGGCGCGCGGCCGCATAGAGCAATTGCTCGAGGAGTCGCGCGCGCAAGGCGAGGAGCTCACCGCGCAGCAGGAGGAGCTGCGCCAAGTCAACGACACTCTCGAGGAGCATACGCGGGCGCTGGAGCTGCAGAAGGAAAATCTGCTGGCGACCGAAACGGCGCTGCGGCAAAAGGCCACGGAGCTGGAGCGCACCAGCCGCTACAAATCGGAATTTCTCGCCAATATGTCGCATGAGCTGCGCACGCCGCTCAACAGCTCGCTCATCCTCGCCAAGCTGCTCGTCGACAATCGTGACGGCAATCTCGCGCCCGAGCAGATCAAATATGCGCAGAGCATCTATTCGGCCGGCAATGATCTGCTCGCGCTCATCAATGATATTCTCGATCTCTCCAAGATAGAGGCCGGCAAGATCGAGCTCGACATGGCGCCGATCGCGATCTCGCCGCTGCTCGCCGATCTCGAGCGCCGCTTCGAGCCGCTCGCGGCGGAGCGGCGGCTGCAATTCTCCGTCGCCATCGAGCCCGGCGCGCCGGATATGATCGAGACCGATCGCCAGCGCCTGCAGCAGATTCTCTCAAATCTCCTCGCCAATGCGGTGAAGTTCACCGAGCGCGGCGGCGTGCGCCTCATCGTGCGGCGCGAGAGCGCGCAGCGCATCGCCTTCATCGTCGAAGATACGGGGATCGGCATAGCGACGGATCAGCAGGAGACGATTTTCCAGGTGTTTCGCCAAGCCAATGGCGGCATCAACCGCAAGTTCGGCGGCACCGGCCTCGGCCTCTCCATCTCGCGCGAGTTCGCCGAGCTGCTGGGCGGCGCGCTCAGCGTGCGCAGCACGCCGGGACAGGGCAGCGCATTTTCGCTGCTGCTGCCGCTGCGCGCCGATGGCGCGGCCGCGCCCGCCATGCGACGCGAGGAGCCCCCGCCGGCGCCTGTGACGCCCGCGCCGGCGCCGATATCGGATGATCGTGACGTGATCGCGGATTCGCGTCGCGTGGCGCTGATCGTCGAGGATGATCCCGCCTTTGCGGAGATATTGCGCGATCTCGCGCGCGAGCTCGGCTTCAAATGCATTGTCGCGGGCTCCGCCGGCGACGCGCTGACGCTGGCGCGGCGCTTCCGTCCAGAGGCGCTGCTGCTCGACATCGGCCTGCCGGACCAGTCGGGCCTCACCGTGCTCGAGCTGCTGAAGCGCGACCCTGCGATCCGCCATGCGCCGATTCATGTGGTCTCGGTGCATGATTATCAGAAAGTGGCGCGCGAGATGGGCGCCGCCGGATACATATTGAAGCCGGCCAAGCGCGAGCAGCTCGTCTCCGCCTTTCGCCTGCTGGAGGAGCAGCTCGATCGCGACAAGAAGTCGATCCTGATCGTCGAGGACGAGGGCGTGCAGCGCATGGCGCTCATGGAGCTCTTATCCTCCGCCGGCGTCGAGATCGTCGCGGTCGCGACGGCGGAGGACGCCTCGCGCGAGATCGACGCGCGCCGCTTCGATTGCGTGGTGCTCGACCTCATGCTGCCCGGCGTCAGCGGCTTCGAGCTTTTGGATCGCATGAGCCGCGACGAGACGCGCGTCGCGCCGCCGGTGATCGTCTACACCGCGCGCTCGCTCAGCATGGACGAGGAGCAGAAGCTTCGGCGCCTGTCGAAATCCATCATCATCAAAGGCGCGCGCTCGCCGGAGCGGCTCATAGAGGAGACCACTCTTTTCCTGCATCAGGCGGAATCGAAGCTGTCGCCCGAGCAGCAGCATATGCTCGAGATCGCGCGCAGCCGCGACAGCGTTCTCGACGGACGCCGTGTTCTGCTGGTCGAGGACGATGTGCGCAATATATTCTCGCTGACGGCCGTGCTCGAGCGTGAGGGCGTGACGGTGCAGATCGCCCGCAATGGCCGGGAGGCGCTGGAGCGCATCGATCGCGATCCGACGATCGATCTCGTGCTGATGGATCTGATGATGCCGGAGATGGATGGGCTCGCCGCCATGCGCGCGATCCGCGACCGCGAGGACAAGGCCGCTCTGCCGATCATCGCGCTCACGGCCAAGGCCATGCCCGATGATCGCGCGCAATGTCTTTCGGCCGGCGCCAATGATTATATCTCCAAGCCGATCGACGTCGAGAAGCTCTTGTCATTGATCCGCGTATGGATGCCGAAATGATCCTTCTCGACTCCGATGAGAAAGCCGAGATCGAGCTGGACCTCCTGCTGGAGGCAATATACCGGCTCTATCAGCATGATTTTCGCGGCTATGCGCGTTCCTCTCTGCGCCGCAGCGTCGCGCGCGCGCAGATCGCGCTGCGATGCGCGACGATCACCGACCTTCTGGATCGCATCGTCCACGACGAGGACGCATTCGCGGAAGCGCTGCGCCATCTCACCATACAGGTGAGCGATCTCTTCCGCGATCCCGCCTATTTTCGCGGGCTGCGTGAGACGGTCGCGCCGCATCTCGCCACCTATCCTTCGCTGCGCTTCTGGGTGGCGGGCTGCGGAACCGGCGAGGAGGCCTATTCCATCGCCATTCTCCTACACGAGGAAGCGCTGCTCGAGCGCTCGCTCGTCTATGCGACCGACATAGACAAGGAGAGCATGGCGATCGCGCAAGCCGGCGCCTATGAGCTCTTCCGCATGGGCGGCTTCGCCGAGAATTACCGCGACTCCGGCGGGCGCGCGGCGCTCTCCGACTATTTCGTCGCGCGCGGCGCCTATGCGACCATCGCGCCCTTTCTGAAGCAGCGCATCCTATTCTGCGACCACAGCCTCGCGACCGACGCCGCCTTCGCCGAAATGCACCTCATCTCTTGCAGGAACGTGCTCATATACTTCGACCGAGCGCTGCAGGATCGCGCGATCGGCCTGTTTCGCGAGTCGCTCTGCGCGCGCGGCTTCATCGGCCTCGGGCCGAATGAATCGCTCGCCTTCTCGCGTCATGCGTCTTCTCTAGAGATTCTTTCTGCTGACGAGCATATCTATCGGGTGAAATGATGAGAGCCATCGAAAACTCCTCGAACCCGTCCGGGCGTCGGCGGTCGTCGACGGCCGATTTCGACTCGGGCCGCACGTCCAAGCTCCCGGTCGTTCTCATCGTCGATGATTTCGCGGAGAATCTGATCGCGATGGAGGCGCTGCTGCGTTGCGACGAGTTCGACATCGTCACGGCGCAATCGGGCCGCGCCGCGCTCGACATTCTCCTCGATCGCAGCATCGCGCTCGCCATCGTCGATGTGAACATGCCAGAGATGGATGGATTCGAGCTGGCGACGCTGATGCGCGGCGTGGAGAAGACGCGCTATGTGCCGATCGTCTTCGTCACCGCGCATTCGCCCGACGTCTCGCGCATGTTCAAAGGATATGAGGTCGGCGCCGTCGACTATCTGTTCAAGCCGATCGACGAGCAGGTGCTACGCAGCAAGGTCGATGTCTTCGTGACGCTGGAGCGCCAGCGCCAGCAGCTGCTGCAGGCGGAGCGCACGCGCGAGATGTTCGTCGGCATTCTCGGGCATGATCTGCGCAATCCTCTGCAGAGCATACTCACCTCGGCGGAGCGCTCGCTGAGCAATGCGCAGGACGATGATCTGCGCAAGGCGCTGCAGCTCATTCGCCAGAGCGGCGACCGCATGACGCGGATGATCGAGCAGATTCTCGATCTGACGCGCATCAGAATGGGCGGCGGCCTCGCCATTCGTCCCGCGGCGGCGAATTTCCGCCGCATCGTCGAGCAGATCGCCGATGAGTTCAGCGGACGCGGGCGCACGTTGCGGCTCGCTTTCGACGGCGACATGGACGGCGCCTGGGACGTCGACCGCATTCTGCAGCTTCTTTCGAATCTCGTCGGCAACGCCGTCGAGCACAGCCCGCCCGGCGCGCCGGTCTCGCTGCGGATCGACGGCGGCGCGGCGGACTTTGTCGTGATCCATGTCTGCAATGGCGGACGCGGCGTGCCGAGCGCGCTGCGCGACGCGCTGTTCGAGCCCTTCGCCAGCAGCGACCGCATGCGTGGTCTCGGCCTCGGTCTGTTCATCTGCCGGCAGATTGTGCTGGCGCATGGCGGCGCGATCGAATTCGAATCGGATGATTTGCGCGGCACATGCTTTCGCATTCGGCTGCCGCGTCACTGCGCGGTCGAGACGCCGCTCCACGATTCGCGCGGCGTCGACGGGCGATCGGAACCGCTACGCTGCGGCGACGCGCTCTTTGGCGTCGGCGCGCGGCCGTCGCGCAAGGGCGTCATTCTGGTCGTCGACGACGACGCCGATGTGCTCGACTCGCTCGAGCTGCTGCTGACGGCAGAAGGCCATGAGGTGCTGGCCGCCGCAGACGGCGACGCCGCGACCAAGATCGTCATCGGCGACCGCGCCCGGCCGGACATGGTGATCATCGATTATCATCTGCCCAATGGCGTGGTGGGGCCGCTGGTCGTGCGGCGGCTGCGCGAGCTGCTCAATCGCGACCTTCCCGCGCTCGTGCTGAGCGGCGCCACCGCGGATGAGGACGCCATCCGCGTCCCGCTGCAGAACAGCGCGCAGCTCGGCAAGCCAGCCGACGTCGAGCGGCTGCTGGAGACGATTCAGAGATTGCTCGCCGAGAACGCCGCGCCCTGAGCCGAGCGCGTCCTCGAAGCCGACCTCCTCCGCGCGGCGCACGAGACGTCTGCGCGTCCAAGCAGGCCTTATAGTCGCGAACAGGGTTCTCATAGGTGCAGAACACGCCGATCCGCATGGCCGAAGCGCCTTCCCATCACGCTATATAGACCTGCTATATAGCTCAGGCCGCGGTCGTCTCGGCAGCAAGTCTCGGCGGCGTGCGGCGGATGCGGGAATTTCAGGCAGGCGCGCGCTGTCACGATTATGTCATGGAACAAGGCTGTGAGTGCGGGGCTCCTCTTCTTCCTCGCCAGCGCCACAGGCCGATTTGAATGGACTTCTCCCGTCGCTTCACATTCCTCTTCTCCGCGCCCAATTTCGAGGCCGATGACCTCGAGGGGCTGCGCGTCAATCAGATCATCGCGGCGATCGAGAGCATGGGCTTTCAAGTCGTGCGCGCGCGCCGCGTGGAGGACGCCGAGATCGTCGTGCAGACCGACGCCGCCATCGGCTGCCTCGTCGTCGATTGGGGCAAGAAGGGCCTCGAAGGCAAGACCGCCTCGCTCATCGATCTCATGCGCAAGCGCGGCCTCGAAATGCCGATCGTGCTGCTCATTCGCCGCAAGCGTTTCGAGGATATTCCGGTCGAGGTGCTGGATTTCATCGACGGCTATGTCTTCCTCGCCGAGGAGACGCCGGAGTTCATCGCCAAAAATCTCGTCTCGCGCCTGAAGCAATATGCGGAGACGCTGAAGACGCCCTTCTTCGGCGCGCTCGTCGATTACGCAGAGGAAGGCAATCAGCTATGGACCTGCCCCGGCCATAACGGCGGCATTTTCTACAGCCGCAGCCCGATCGGCCGCATCTTCATGGAGCATTTGGGCGAGGCCGTGTTCCGCGACGATCTCGACAATTCCGTCGTCGAGCTCGGCGATCTGTTGACGCATGAAGGGCCGGCGCTCGCCGCGCAAAAGGCGGCGGCGGAAATCTTCGGCGCGGAGAAGACTTACTTCGTGCTCAACGGCACATCCTCCTCCAATAAGGTCGTGCTCACCAATCTGGTCGCCGAGGGCGATCTCGTGCTGTTCGATCGCAATAATCACAAGGCCGCGCATCATGGCGCCTTGCTGCTCGGCGGCGGCGTGCCGATCTTTCTGCCGACGACGCGCAATGCGCATGGCCTCATCGGGCCGATCGATCACGAGGCCTTCGACGAGGAGAAATTGCGCGAGCGCATTCGCGCCAATCCGCTGGTGAAGGACAAGGACGCCTGGCGCAAGGAGCGGCCATTCCGCGCCGCCGTCGTCGAGCAATGCACTTATGACGGCACGATTCACAACGCCGAATGGATCGCCCAAAAGATCGGCCATTTGTGCGATTACATTCTCTTCGACGAAGCCTGGGCCGGCTTCATGAAGTTTCATCCGCTCTATGAGCGCCGCTATGCGATGGGGCTGAAGAATCTCACCGAGGCCTCGCCCGGCATCGTCGCGACGCAATCGACTCACAAGCAGCTCGCCAGCTTCTCGCAGGCCTCGCAAATCCATGTGCGCGATCGCCATATAAAGGGCCAGCGGCGGCGCGTGGAACATCGCCGCTTCAACGAAGGCTTCATGCAGCACGCCTCCACCTCGCCCTTCTATCCGCTGTTCGCCTCGCTGGATGTCGGCGCGCAGATGATGAAAGGCCGCTCCGGCGAGCTCTTGTGGGACGACACGATTCGGCTCGGCATAGAGCTGCGCAAGAAGCTGCGCGCTGTGCGGCGCGAGTTCGAGGCCAAGGAGCAGGATCCGGCGCGGCGCTGGTTCTTCGATCCTTTCGCGCCCGATTGGGTGTCGATACCTGACGCGGCGCGCGAATCCGGCGCGCATCGCGTTCCCTGGGAGAGCGTCTCCACCGATCAGCTCGCGCGCAATCCCGACTTCTGGGCGCTGGCGCCGGATGCGCGCTGGCATGGATTCTCCAATATGGCGCCGGGCTTCGCGATCACCGATCCGGCCAAGCTCACTCTGCTGACGCCGGGCTTCGATCGCGAGAGCGGCGCCTATGCCGATCATGGAATACCGGCGCCGATCGTCGCGCAATATTTGCGCGAGAACCGCATCGTGCCGGAGAAGAACGACCTCAACTCTCTGCTCTTCCTGCTGACGCCGGGCGTCGAATCCAGCAAGGCCGGAACGCTCGTTTCCTCGCTCGTCGCCTTCAAGCGCCTGCATGACGACAATGCGCTGCTGCAGGATGTCATTCCCGAATTTGTCGCGCGCCGGGCCGCGCGCTACAGGGGCGTGCGGCTGCGCGATCTCTGCGCCGACATGCATCGCTTCTTCAAGGAGGCGAACGCCAGCGCTCTGCAGCAGGCGCAGTTCCAGCAAGAGCACCTCCCCGAAATGGCGATGACGCCGCGCGAGGCCTACCTCCGCCTCGTGCGCAATGATGTGGATTTCTTGCCGATCGACGAGATCGAAGGCCGCATAGCGACGACGCTCTTCGTCATCTATCCGCCGGGCATTGCGACAATCGTACCGGGCGAGCGGCTGGGCGCGCAGGCGCGGCCCATGCTCGACTATTTGCGCATGTTCGAGCGCAGCGCCAATCTCTTCCCCGGCTTCGATTATGAGATACAGGGCCTCTACAAGCAGTGGAACGGCGAAGCGAAGATGCGGCTCTACACTTATGTGGTGCAGGAATGAGCATGATCGAAGCGAGCGCCGAACGCGCGGCCATCGTCGTGCCCCTCGCGTGACGAGGATGTCGACGCCATGCTGGCGATCTATCTCCAGCATGTGCGCAAAGGGCTCGATCCATCCGAGGCGCCGCTCTACGAGCCGCCGCAGAAGGAGGATTTGAAGCGCCGACGCAAGAATATGGGCAATCATCGGCTGCCGCATCTCGTCGCCGAGCATGAGCGCGCCGTCCTCGGCTACGCCTATGTCGTGCCGTTTCGCAAGCGGCCGGCCTATCGCTACGTCGTCAAGCATTCGATCTATGTCGATCCGCGCCATCTGCATCGCGGCGTCGGCCGGCTGCTGCTGCAAGCGCTCGTCGATTCCTGCGCGGCGGCGGGCTTTCGGCAGATGATCGGCTATGTCGACGCCTCCAATGAGGCGTCGCTGAAACTGCATGAGACGATCGGCTTTCGGCAGGCCGGATATCTTTCCGGCGTCGGCTTCAAATTCGGCCGCTGGACGGATTCGGTGATCTTGCAGCGCTCGCTCGGCCCCGGCGCGGCGACGCCGCCCGATGCGCGCGGCTGACGCTGCGGACGGCGCCTCGGTCATGCTATGATCGGTGCATGATTCCGCTTCGTCGCCTCCTCTGCCTCGCTCTCCTCCTCTTCGCCTCGCCCGCCGCCGCGGCGGCGCGCAATCCTTGCCAGGACATTGAGGATGATGGCGCGAGCTACACTGTCTGCGTCTTCGACACGCGCAGCGATTCCATTCGCCTCTTCCTCGCCGATGCGAAAGACGAGGTCTATGGCTCCTTCTCGACGCTCGACGCCGCGCTCGCGCAAAGAAACGAGAAGCTTCTCTTCGCGATGAACGCGGGAATGTATGACGAGCGCCGCCGCCCTGTCGGACTCTATGTCGAAGGCGGCCATGTGGAGAAAAACGCCAACACCAATTCCGGCGCCGGCAATTTCCATATGAAGCCCAATGGAATCTTCTGGGTGGAGGGCGCGCGCGCCGGCGTCGCCGAGACGCAGCGCTTTCTGAAAGAGCGGCTGCATCCCGCCTATGCGACGCAATCCGGGCCGATGCTCGTCATCGGCGGACGCATCAATCCGCGCATTCACGACACCGGCACGTCGATGAAGATTCGCAATGGCGTCGGCGTGCGCGACGGCCATGTCGTCGCCTTCGCCATCGCCAATCAGCCGGTGACATTTCATGCTTTCGCTCAGCTTTTTCGCGAGCGTTTGAAATGTCCAGACGCGCTCTTCCTCGACGGCTCGATCTCGGCGCTCTATGCGCCGACGCTCGCGCGCCACGATCGCTTCCGCCCCATGGGGCCGATCGTCGGCGTCGTCGAGCGGACGCGATGATCTACGCCGCTTCGTTGACCGTGAAGGCGCCGACGAAATCCGGGTCCGCGAGAATCTCGCCCGTCTCCCACAGAAGATAATCGCCGGGGCCGGCGACGCGGAAGCGGCCGAGGTCCGGCGGCAGGCGAACCTTGCGGCCGGCGTCCTTGCCCTCGAGCTCTATGTGGACGCCGGTTCCGTCGATCGCGGCGATCGTGCCGAACATTTGGCGCAGCACCTTGCCGTGCGGCGTCACGCGGGTGAGACCGATGAGCGCGCGCTTGCCGATCATATGCGCGCGAGCCTCGCTCCATTCGCTCCTGCCGAAGTCCATTGTCCTCTCCCATCGCAATTGTTGCACGGCGTCTCTATGCGCAGAGATGCCATGATCTCGCTTCTTTCGGATGTGCGCCCACGCACGCGCCGGGCGGGGACGGAATTCTCACGCCCCCATCAGCGCGCCGACATGAGCGGCGACGCAGGCGGCGAGGTCGTCCGGCCGATAGCCGCCCTCGAGCAATGAGACGATGCGCCCGTCACAGCGGCGCGCGGCGATCTCTGCGAGGCGCAGCGTAAGCTCGGCGAAGTCCTGTCTTTGCAGGCGCAAGCCGCCGAGAGGATCGTGCAAATGCCCGTCGAAACCGGCGCAAATGAGGAGGATGTCCGGCGCAAAATCGTCGAGGCGCGGGAGAATCGCCTGCGTCCAAGCTTGCGCGAATTGCTCGCCGCCGGAGCCTTTGGCGAGCGGGACATTGACGATGTTGTCATAGGCGCCGCGCTCGCTCGCGGCGCCGGTGAAGGGATAATGCGGCGACTGGTGCGAGGAGCAATAGAGGACGTTTTTCTGCGCCCAGAAAATCTCCTGCAATCCATTGCCGTGATGCACGTCGAAATCGACGATGGCGATGCGCTCCACGCCATGGGCGGCGATGGCGTGGCGCGCCGCGATGGCGGCGTTGTTGAAGAAGCAGAAGCCCATGGCGCTCTCGCGCGTCGCATGATGGCCGGGCGGCCGCATGGCGACGAAAGCATTGCGGGCGGCCTTACGCAACACCGCGTCGACGGCGAAGGTCGCGCCGCCGGCGGCATGCAGCGCGGCCTCGAGCGAGCCCGCGCTCATGACGATATCGGGGCCGAGCATCGCGAGCCCGCTTTGCGGCGCGGCTTTCTCGAGACGCTCGAGCAGAGAGAGCGCGTGAACGGCGAGGATCGCCTCACGCGAGGCGGCCGGCGCCTCGGCGCGGCGCAGCGCGGCGAAAGCGTCGCCCTCGAGAGCGGCGGCGATGGCGCGAAGGCGCTGCGGCTGATCGGGACGGCCTGCGCCGACCTCATGCGCGAGGCCGGAAGCGTGGGTGACGAGGAGGGTCGTGGGCTGGAGGCCGCTCGCCGCAACGAAATCGGGCGACAGCGCCAATCCCGCCGTTAACGCAAGCGCCTGCCGACGGGTGAAGGTGGATGACGCCGGCGCTCGTCCGACCATCGGCTCAGCCGCCCACTTGCCCCCTGTGCCGCAGGAAATGGTCGGCCAGCACAATCGCCATCATCGCCTCGCCCACCGGTACGGCGCGAATGCCGACGCAAGGGTCGTGGCGGCCCTTGGTGACGATCTCCGTCTCCTGGCCGTTGCGGTCGATGGTGCGGCGCGGCGTCAGAATGGATGAGGTCGGCTTGACCGCGAAACGCGCGACGATCGGCTGGCCGGTCGATATGCCGCCGAGCACGCCGCCGGCCTGATTGGAGAGAAACTCGGGCTTGCCGTCCGGCCCAACGCGCATCTCATCGGCGTTGGCCTCGCCGGAGAGCTCGGCCGCGGCGAAGCCGGCGCCGATCTCCACCCCCTTGACGGCGTTGATGGACATGAAGGCGCTGGCGAGATCGGAGTCGACCTTGCCATAGATGGGCGCGCCCCAGCCGGCGGGAACGCCCTCCGCCACCACTTCGATCACCGCGCCGATGGAGGAGCCCGATTTGCGCACGCCGTCGAGATAATCGGCCCAGAGCTTCGCCGTCTGGGCGTCCGGGCAGAACAGCTGGTTCTTCTCCACCTCCGCCCAGTCGAAGCGGGCGCGGTCGATTTTATGCGGGCCGATCTGCACCAGAGCGCCGCGTATGGCGACGCCGGCGAGCACTTTGCGCGCCACAGCGCCGGCGGCGACGCGCGCCGCGGTCTCGCGCGCCGAGGAGCGCCCGCCGCCGCGATAGTCGCGAATTCCATATTTCGCGTCATAGGCGTAATCGGCGTGGCCCGGCCGGTATTTCTCGGCGATATCGCCATAATCCTTGGAGCGCTGGTCGGTGTTCTCGATCAGCAGCGCGATCGGCGTCCCGGTCGTCACTTGCCGGCCGGCGGAATCGGCGAAGACGCCGGAGAGAATCTTCACCGCATCGGGCTCCTGCCGCTGCGTGGTGAAGCGCGACTGGCCGGGACGACGCTTGTCGAGAAAGAGCTGAATCTCGGCCTCTGTCAGTTCCAGCCCCGGCGGGCAGCCGTCGACGACGACGCCGAGCGCCGGCCCATGGCTCTCGCCGAAAGTGGTAATGCGGAAGAGATGGCCGAAGCTGTTGTGGGACATGGAGCGCCGATCAAATTTATACCGAGCGCCGGTTGTAGGCGCCCCCCGCCGCTGGGTCAAATGGATGAGCGTGTCGAGCGACGGAGCGTTGAAGCGAGCGACTCTTTCGTCTAGGCTCTGCGCCGAAAACCCAGCGCAGTCAGGACTTGGCTCTCATGACCGCTTCAGTCACCGTCCGGCTCGACGAGCCGACGCTCGCGGCTCTGGACGAGATGGCGCGCAAGACCTCGCGCTCTCGTGACGAGATCGTCGCCCGCGCGGTCGAAGATTTCGTGGCGTCCGACGCTCGGCTGCTGGAAAAGATCATAGAAGGCCTCGCCGCCGCCGACAAAGGCGATTTCGCCTCGGACGAGGAAGTGGCGCGAGTGCGAAGGAAGTTCCTCTCGCCGTCATGAAGGTGCTCTGGACGAGGCCGGCGCTTCGCGATCTCGAGCAGATCGGCGACTATGTTTCGCGCGACAATCCCGCCGCCGCCGCGAAGCTCATTGCTCGGATTTGCGAGCGCGTCGATGCGCTCGCACAGCAACCCAGCCTCGGACGGCCGGGCCGCGTTCCGCAAACCAGAGAGCTGGTGATCGCCGGGACGCCGTTTCTGGCGCCCTATAGGGTGCGCGCCGAGGTGGTGGAAATTCTCGCGATATTCCACGGCGCGCGTCTCTGGCCTGGGGAATTCGAGCCCGGGCCAGAGCCGAGCGACGACAAGGACCCGACAGAATGATCACTCCCGCCTTCGCGCAGAAAATGGCGCGCTACAACGCCTGGCAGAATGAGAGCCTCTTTGCTGCGGCCGATACGCTCTCCGACGAAGCGCGGCGCGCCGATCGCGGGGCCTTTTTCAAATCGATCCACGGCACGCTCAATCATCTGCTCTGGGCGGACGCCATGTGGATGAGCCGCCTCGCCGGCGATCCGAACCCGAATGTAGCGATCGCCGACTCCGCCTCTTTCCGCGCCGATTGGGCGATCATGAAATCAGAGCGCGCGGCGATGGACGCGCGGCTGATCGCCTTTGCGGACGCCTTCGACGAGGCGGCGCTCGAGGGCGATTTCTCCTGGTATTCGGGCACCAAGCAGATGGATATCGTCAAGCCGCGCAAGCTCGTCATCGTCCATCTCTTCAACCATCAGACCCATCATCGCGGGCAAGCCCATGCGATGCTGACCGCGGCCGGCGCGCGGCCGCAGGATACGGATCTGATCTTCATGTGAGGCGCTCGGATGCGAGCCTGAAGGCTCGCGGTCCAGAGAGCGCCTCGGACCGCGAGCCTTCAGGCTCGCTCCATGACCAGCGTCACGCCGCCTTGCTGGTCTCGCGTCGCGCCTCCGCCACAGCGGGCGTCGTCGCGGGCGGCGTGGCCGGCTCAGCCGGCGCGCCGATCCATTCGGAATGCGCCGGAATCTTCTCGCCCTTCATCACCACGGTGAGCGGACCGAGCCGCGCGAAATCGCCGACATGGGTGTCGTAGAGCACGGTGGAGCCAGCGCCGACGGTCACGCCGCGGCCGATCTCGACGCGGCCGACCTTCATCACCCGGTCCTCATAGAGATGAGTCTGCAGCGCCGCGACCTGATTGAGCGCCGCATAATCGCCGACGCTCACGCAGTCGAATTCGGTGATGTCGGTCAAGTCCATGAACACGCCCTTGCCGAATTTGGAGCCGAACAGGCGCAGCATCCAGGGCAGGAAGGGCGTGCCGCGCAAATGCTCGAGCAAGATTTTGCCGGCGAGGCCCCAATAGAGCACGGCGCAGGCCTCGGTGCGCATCGCCCAGAAGGACCACATGGGCTTCACCTGCGGCTCATAGCGCCCCATGGTCAGCCATTTCACCGCCACCACGACCAGCGTCATGCCGACGGAGATCAGCGTCGACGACAGCACGAAGAGCCAGAACACCGACCAATAATCGCCGTCGATGAGCTTTTGGCCGAAGCTCTCCACCGCCCATGTGCCGAAAGTGATGAACAGCATGGTCGGCAGCGAGACGTTGATCGCCTCATAGACGGCGCGCGCGGCTTTCTTCCAGAAGGGCGGCTGATAGGTCCAGGCGGCGCCGCCGCCGTCGAAGGTCTGGCGCACCGGCAGCTTCATCGGCGGCGAGCCGAACCAGGTGTCGCCCTCGGAGAGCTCGCTGTTTTGCGGCGGCTTGGATTTGATGCCGATCAGCGCGCCACTGGGGATTTCGGAACCCGGCGGCACCACGGCGTCGTTGCCGACGAAGACGCGCGCGCCGGTCTTCACTTTCTTCAGATACATCCAGCCGCGACGCATATCCTCGTCGCCGAGCACCACCTCATCGGCGATGAAGCATTTCTCGCCGATCTCGACGAGATCGTAGCGGCCGGAGAGATTGGTCGAAATCTCCGAATCCTTGCCGATCTTCGCGCCCATCAGCCGGTACCAGGTGCGCATGTAGAGCGTGGCGAACAGCGAGGAGAGCGTCTCCAGCGTCACCTCGGTGGCGAGCGCCACCGCCCATTTGCGCAGATAGAAACCCGACCACACCGAATAGGTCCCCTCCGAGACGCGCGGCAGCACGATCCAGCGGAAGGCCACGATGAAGGCCACGGTGACGAGCACCAGCACGAAGGCGGTCGGCCAGGCGAAGAGCGGGATGGCGGCGAGATAGAGGGTGTGATCGACATCCGTTATGCCGAGCCAATTGTCGAAACGGTCGAACACCCAAAAGGCCGGGAAGATCGGCAGCAGGCCGAGCGGCGGCAGCGCCAGCACCAGCACCGTGAACATAAAGCCCATGGCGAGCCGCTGCGGCGCGGAGGCCGTCGATTGCGGATCGAGCGCGCGGGGATCGACATCCCCCTTGTAGCGCGCCGGCGAGCCGTCCCAAATCTCATAGGCGCCGATCTGCGAGCCGGCGGGAACCGAGGTCAGATCCTCGAGCGCCGCGCCCTCGCCGAGGACGACATTCTCCTCGATCACGCAGGAGGTCCCGACATAAGCGTCCGCGCCAATGTCGATCGTCCCGATGATCAGCTCGTCGCCGACGACGCGGGCGTTCGCGAGCTTCAGCTTGGAGCCGAGGCTCGCGCCATCGCCGATGCTGACGAGATCGATCGCGCCGACGTCCAATTCGCCTATGATGGCGTCCTCGCCGATCTTCGCGCCGAGGGCGGAGAGATAGAGGCGCATCAAGGGCGAGCACTGGAACCATTTGGCGTGGGTGAGGCCCATGAGGCGCTGCGCCAGCCACCAGCGGTAGTAATAGACGCCCCATAGCGGATAACGGCCTGGCTTGGTGCGGCCGATGACCAGCCATTTGCCGAGGATGGACACCGCCACAGTGGCGATGTTGACGCACATATAGACGCCGAGCAGCGCCGCCACTTCCTCGAGGATATTCGCATCCGGCGAGGTGAGCAGCTGATAGGAGACGAAGACGCCGAGCCACTGCGAGGTTACAAAGGCGAGGATGAAGGGCAGCGCCGCCGCCTGGGCGAGGCCGCAGAGGAAGCGCCGCAGCAGCGGCGGCGGCGCGAAGGAGAGATCGCGCGGCGGCCCGGCGAGCGACGCCTTGCCGTCGAGATGGGCGGCGAGGGCGCGCAGATTGCGCTCCGAATAGAGGTCCTGCAGCGTGATCGAGGCGAGATGCGCCGTCTCGCGCACCACGGAGACGAACCGCGCGGCGAGCAGCGAATGGCCGCCGAGATCGGTGAAGAAATCAGCGTCGAAGGGGATGGCGCCGGGAGGAAGCACGCGCTTGGCGGCGTCGAGCAGCGCGGCCTCCGTCTTGGTGCGCGGCTCCTCCTGCGCCTCCGTGTCGATCAGCGGGGCGGTGAGCGGCGCCCGCTTCAGCGTCTTGCGGTCCACCTTGCCGGAGGAGAGCCGCGGCAGCGAGGTCACGACCTCGAACCGGCCCGGAACCATATAGGAGGGCAGAAACTCGCGCAGCTTGGCGCGCAGATCGCGCGGGTCCGGCGACACGGCCGTCGCGCCGACGAGAAAGGCGACGAGCTCGTCCAGCCCATTCTCATTGCGCAGAACCACCGCCGCCTGGCGGATATGGTCGAGGCGCGAGAGCGCGGATTCGATCTCGCCCAGCTCGACGCGGAAGCCTCTGATCTTCACCTGATCGTCGATGCGGCCGCGAAAATGCAGATCGCCATTCTCGTCCAGAATCACCGCATCGCCGGAGCGATAGAGGATCGGATCGGAGCCGTCCGAGGGGAAAGGATTGGCGATGAACTTCTCGGCGGTCAGCTCGTCGCGGCGCAGATAGCCTCTCGCCACGCCAGGGCCGCCGATGAGCAGCTCGCCCTCCGCGCCCGTCGGCAGCAGCGTCAGATTTTCGTCGACGACATAGCAGCTGTAATTGGGGATCGGCTTGCCGATCGTCACCGTCTCATTGGGCCAGACCTCCGAGACGGTGGCGACGACGGTCGCCTCCGTGGGGCCGTAGCTGTTGAAAATGGTGCGGCCGATGCGCGTCCAGCGCTCCGCCACCGAGGGCGGGCAGGCCTCACCGCCGAGCACGATGGTCTTCAGCGTCGCGACGTCGCGCGGCATGGCGGCGAGCAGCGTCGGCACAGTGTCGAGCACGGTGACGCCGGCTTCCTCCAGAATATCGGGCAGCGCCTCGGTCTCGCCGATGATCTGCGGCGTGGCGACGAAGAGCGACGCGCCGGCGAGATAGGGAATCCATATCTCCTCCATGGAGAGGTCGAAGGCGACGGACGCGCCCTGGAACACCACATCGGAGGCCGAAATCCGGTATATCTCATTGGCCGAGCGCAGATAATGGCAGATGTTGCGCGCGGTGACGACAATGCCCTTGGGCGTTCCCGTCGAGCCGGAGGTGTAGATCAGATAGGCCGGATGATCGCCCGTGGCGCCGAGGGCGCGCGGATCGGGGCAGACGCCGCCCTGGACCGCGATCTCGGCGTCGATCAGCGTCTCCACCGAAACCACGGGGGCGGCCTTGCCGGCGAAAGCGGCGGAGGTCAGCAGCGCCTTGGCGCCGGCGTCGGCGAGGCAGACGGCGATACGGTCGACCGGAGCGTCGGCGTCGAAGGGCAGCCAGGCGGCGCCCGTCTTGGCGATGGCGATCTGCGCGATCAGCAGCTCCGGCCCGCGCGCGCCCCAGAGGCCGACGACGTCGCCCGGCCCGATCTCGCGCGCTGCGAGGCCACAGGCGATGGCCGCAGCTTCCGCATCGACCTCGCGATAGGTGAAGCGCCGCTCCATGGTCGCCATGGCCAGCGCATTGGGGCTGGCGACGACGCGGGCGGCGAAAATCTCGCAGAGCAGCTCGTCGCGCAGCAGATGCGGCATGGCCGGACCGCGCAGCACGGCCCCGGTCCGGGCCGCTTCCTCGGCGATCGGCGCGCCGTCGAGGGGCGCGCTATTGGCGAAACTGGGGTTCAACTCATTCATCGCGTGACATATCCGCGGGAAATCCGCGCTCATCTAGCATGAGAGCGAAGGACGATCCTATCCCGCATCCAGGCTGAATGCGGGATGAACCCACTATGGGAGAGAATTTGTTGCCGAAAAGACCGGCCTAGAGAACGACGGGCCTTTCTGCGTCATATTCATGACGGACTGGTTACAATAAGAGATCGCCTCGGCGAACAGCCATTTACGTCTCGGCGAGAAATGGGCTGAGCCCCTCCTCCGCGCGCCACGACGGCGAGAACTTCGATTTTCATAAATTTTCATGCAGACGGCTCTCGAGCAAACCGGCGGCCTCGATCAGCGCGGGGACTGGGCGCGGCAAAGCCGGCCGCTTTGGCCGGCCGCCTCCGCCGGGTCTTCGCCCCGCGATTCTCATCGTGAGTGGAAATAGGGGCGCCATGTGATTCGACCATCCCGACCGCCGCCGGCCGGAATCCTACGCCGCTCCGGCAAAATCAAGGCGCGCCCGGCCGCTCGACATGAAAAAGCACGGGCTGCGCGCCGGCGCGCTCGAATCGCAGCGTGCCGCGCACGGTCTCGCCTTCCGCGAGCGGGCCGCGCAGATCGACCAGCATAAGGTGATAGCCCTTCTCGCGGAAATCGACGACCGACTCGGCCGGCAGCGCGACGCCGTCCGCGAGCGGGCGCATGCGCCCGACGCCATCGGCGATCTTCGTCACATGCATCTCGACGCGAGCGGCGGCGTCCGCCTCAACGCCCAGCAGCCGGTCCTCCGTCTTCCCCTCATTGCGCAAGGCCAGATAGCAGGCGCCGATCTTCACCCCTTTGGGCGGCGTCGCGCACCAGGCGCGCTCCACCTCTATCGCGGCGGCGGCCGGCGCCGCGAGCGTGGCCGTCGCGAAAAGAGCCAGCGGAAGCGCGAGCGCCCCTAGAACGCAATGCCTACGCAACGCCAGGAATCGCTTGGAGGTCGAAAGGTCGCGCCGCCGCAGCGAGCCGATGATCATGTCTCGAGCCGATCGTTGAACTTGCCCCTCGGCGCCGGTCCGCAACATTTGCGCCAGCGCTGCGAGAGACGCCAGAGCCGACACACATAGCGCGAAATACGCGCGCGCGGCGAGTCTGTGCGCGAATCCGTGAAACGACCGCTGCACAGTCGTATCGATTTCGCGCGCATCGCGACGATCGCGATCGAACGCATGTCCGTTCACTTTCTGCACGCGACGTCCGGTCGCATGCGCAACATTCGCCTTCGCGTTGACCTATATGCGCAATTGCTGTTTTCGATAAGACGACGCGGCGCCCGCAGCCGCGACATGACGCCGCGAGATGGAGCGCCCTGCGTGACGAAGCCTTGCGTGACGAAGAATACGCCGATGACGCCGCGCTCGCCCTCTTGCGACGTCGCAGCCGCGACGTCCGCCCTCGCGCCGCGCAGGCTCGCTCGGCTCGCGATCGACGCGGCGAGCGGCCTCGCGGCTTTTTGCCGCCTCGTCCTCGGAAGCGCGCCGGCCGAGCGCGGCGAGATCGTCGAGCGCGTGACGATCGAGAATGGCGTCGTCCGCGTCGCGCATTACAGTCGCGGCCGGCTCGTCGATCAGCGGCGCGTCAAAGCGGAGGAGCTGGTCATAGAGCGACGCCTCGATCGCGCGCGCCGCTGCACGCATGTCGAGATCACCGCGGCGGGACGCCGGCTCGAGATCGGGCGTCATTCGACGCCGGCGGAAAAAGAGAGCGCCGTCGAGAGCCTCGCCACCGGCCTGCGCGGCATGGCGGTGGAGCCGCGCATCCGCACCACATTCGCCGAGGCGCTGCGTCTTGCGCCAGGCGCCGGCGTGCGGCTCGCGGCGCGCTTTCGTCGTTTCATTCGCCGACGCGGCTCGCGCCGCTCGAGCGGCGTCTCGGTCTCCATCCCGCCCGAGAGCTCCGCTCGTCCCAGCCGCCCGGCGAGCGTCCGCGCCACGCCGGGCGGCGAAAGGCGCCTTCCCGCCGCTCTGCGCTCGCGTCGATGGTGGATCGCGACGGCCGCCGTCATCGTTATTGCGAGCGCCGCGGCGCCGCGCATCGCCCCGCATCGCAACGAAACCGCCGCGCGCGCCTATGCGCCCTCCTTCCGCCTCACTGCGACGAATGGCGACATCGTCGATGAAAGGACGATGCGCGGACGGCCCTACGCCATTTTCTTCGGCTTCACGCGATGTCCGGAAGTCTGCCCGACCACAATGCTCGAGGTCGCGCGCGCGGCCAATGAGGCGGACCCTTCCGGCGCCGGCTTCGACATTCTCTTCGCGACGCTCGATCCAGAGCGCGACACGCGTGAGACTCTCGCCGATTTCGTCTCCTCCTTCCCGCGACGCATCACCGCCTTGCGCGGCGAAGCGGAGGAGACAGACCGCGCGGCGCAGGCGTTTCGCGTCTATCGCCGCAAGACGCCGCTGGAGGGCGGCGATTACACGATCGATCACACGACGCTCGTCTATCTCGTCGATCGCGACGGCCTCATGTCCAGCGTCGCCTCCTTCACCGAGCGTGGCGACGAAGCCGCGAAAACGCTGAAAGATTTCATTCGCCGTCAGAGCGCTCCGCAGCGGCGCGGCCGCTCGCGCCGCATCATTCAGCGTGAACGAAAGCTTGCGCGAGGCTCGCGACAACATGCCGCACGCGCGACAAGGAGCGTCGCTTGACGCTTTCCTGCGCCACTCGTACCTTCGCGTCCCGAACGCTGCAGAGCACTTTGCCTTGAAAATCCCGGGTCGGACATATTCGAGCGTCGAGCGAGCGGCCCTCGGCATGGTCGCGGCGCTGCTGTTCCTGCTGCAGACGGTCGGCGTCGGCATCGCCTCGGGAGCGACCGCCAATAGCGCGCAATTCTCCGGCGTGGTCTGCGCGTCCTTCAAGGCCGACGCGGCCAAAAGCGATACCGCTCCGAGCGAGAATCATCATATCGGCCCTTGCTGCATTCTTCATTGCAGCTCCGCGATAGATGTCGAGCGCGAGATCGTCCTCGTCGTAATTCTCCCGCTCGAAATCTCCTCCGACACCCCAGCGCCGATCTATGTCATCGACGCTGTCGCCGCCGCGCCCGAGCTGCGGCCTCTGTTTCCACGCGCGCCTCCAGCTTCTCTCGCCTGAACTCCCCCACTCTCCTTTTCGAAGATCGACGGAGCGAACCGCCGTCGAGGGATTCACGCGAACTGCGCCGATCATAGAATCGCGCGCGCAGCTGGAGGCTTTTGTCATGAGCATTGCATATTTCAAGGCCGTGAGCGTCGGCGCTCTCGGCGGTCTCGCCGCTTTTCTGGCTCTCGGTCCCGCCGCTCCCTATGGCGCGCAGCTCTTCGCCGCGCTCATCGGCTGGGCCGGCTACAAGCATTTGGGCGGCAAGCTCGAAGGGCTGAAAAAATCGGTCCCGTATAATCTGCTCGGCGTCGCTCTCGCCGCTGTGGCGCTTCTCGCGGCCAACCATCTCCCCTATGGCGAGGCGATCGGCGCCCCGGCATGGACGGCGATCGCCGTGGCGGTCACGCTCATAGCTCTCGTGCTCTCCGCCAATCTGCCGGCGCTCGCCGAATGGCCCGTCTCCCTCGCCGCCTATGCGACGCTGCTGGCGACGACGCGCGCCGACGAGCTCGCCACGCTCGCTCCGACCAATCCGGCTCTGCTGGCGGCCCTGTCGCTGATCGTCGGCGCGATCCTCGGCTATGCGGCGGAGCAGCTCGCCGAAGCGCTGTCGAAGCTGCCCTTGCCCGGCCAGAAAGCGCCCTCCGCCGCGCGCGGCTGACCACGCCGCCAGAAGCGCGACGTCGAATGCTCGCCCGCGCTCAGCGCGAGCGAGCGCCCTCGCATGAGCGGACCCGTCGACCGACACGCCATGCCCTGACACGCAAAAAAATTCGGGAGGATCGCTTTTGAGCGATACGGCGATGAGATCCCCCTTGCTCGGCCATGCCGCCGCCTCTGTCATAGAGATGCGCAGCGCCGAGGAGACCGGCTTCTATGGAGTCGACCGTCCCGGCGTCGCCTGGGATTGGATGAAGCAGACGGGGCAAGCCCCCGCCGGCGCCGATTGGGTGCGCCCACAGGTCGCCGAGGCCTGGGCGCGCTGCGTGGACGACCACGCTCTGCCCCCTGGCGCAGAATTCGCCCCGCGCCAGCGCCGCGACGATCGCGGCGCGACGGAGCTCGACGCCTGGCGCAATTCGGTCGGCGGCGTCGCCGGCCGGCTTTCGGCGCTCGTCTACGAGCTGCGCGCGCTGCTCGACGAGACCAATGTCGCGCTGCTGCTCGCCGATCCAGCCGGCGCGCTCGTGCAGCTGCTCGACTCCGGTTCGCGCATAACGGCCGGCGCCGCGCAAATGGGGCGCATCGGCGCCGATTGGAGCGAAGCCAGCCTCGGCAATAATGGCGTCGGCACGGCGAGCCTCTTGCGCGCGCCGATCGCCTTCGACGGCAAGGAGCATTTCAACGGCGCGCTGCATCGCTTCGCCACCGCCGGATGCCCCATCACGGCGCCCGACGGAAGTCTCTGCGCGATCCTCGGCATGGTCTCCGACCGTCGCGACGCCGCCAAGCTCGCCCTCGGCTTTCTCGAGATCGCCCGCCTTCTGCTGGAGGCGAGCCTCTTCGACCGCATCGCCTCCGACGGCTATCTGCTGCGCCTGCGCGCGACGCGCGATGCGGAGCCACGCTTCGCCGACGAGGGCCGCATCTTCATCGGCGCCGACGGACTCGTTCGCGGCGTCGATCGCGCCGGCGTCGAGACGCTTCGTTCCGACCATTCCGCGCTCATCGGCCAACAGGCGGCGACGGCGCTCGGCGTCGATCTTCCCGCGCTGGTCGCGGCGCATGAGAGCGCGCGCCTCATCCCGCTCACCGATCCGCGCGATCGATACGCCATCTTCGCCGAAGCGCATCGCTGTCCCAAGCGTGAGAGCTGTTCGCCATCGCAGCGCCGCGCGCCCGACCGCGCCGACGCCGCGCCGCCCGCGCCAGAGGCTCGAGCCGATTGGAGCGACAATGTGCTGGAGGCGGCGCTGCGCAAAGCCTCCGGCTTGCAGGAGCGCAATATTCCGATCCTCATCACCGGCGAGTCCGGCGTCGGCAAGGATCATCTCGTGCGCCGCCTGCACGCCAGCGGTCCGCGCAAGGAGCGTCCGCTCATCGCCATAAATTGCGCCGCCATTCCCCGCGAGCTGATCGAGAGCGAATTGTTCGGCTATGAGGGCGGCAGCTTCACCGGCGCGCGCGCCAAGGGCAAGGCCGGCAAATTCGTCGAGGCGGACAAGGGCATATTGTTCCTCGATGAGATCGGCGACATGGCCGCCGATCTGCAGGCGACGCTGCTGCGCGTTCTCGACTCGAGCGAGGTGGTGCCGATCGGCTCCAGCAAGCCGATCCGCGTCGATGTGCGCGTCGTCGCCGCCACCAATCGCAGCCTGCAGGAGATGGTGCAGAAGGGGACGTTTCGTCGCGACCTCTATTATCGGCTCAATGGCGTGCAGCTGTGGCTGCCGCCGCTGCGCGAGCGGCCCGATCGGCTCGGACTATTGGCGCAGCTGTTTCGTCTCGAGCGCGAGGCGCTGGCGGCGGACGAGGAGCTGCGCTTCTCCGATGAGGTTTGGCGCATATTCTTCAAGCATCCATGGCCCGGAAACATACGCGAGGCGCGCAATGTGCTGCGCTCCAGCATCGCCGTCGCCAAGGGGCCGCTCATAGAGATCGACGATCTTCCGATCGACTTCATTCAAGAGCTCGACTTCGACAATCGCGTCGGCGCCGGCGCGACGCCGACCGCAGAGATCATGGACGAAGCCGTCGAGAGCGAGACGGGATTCGGCCTCTCCGATTGGGAGGCGCGCGCCGTACGGCACGCGCTCGCCTCCGCAAAGGGCAATATCGCCAAGGCCGCGCGCAGCCTCGGCATCACCAGAGCGACGCTCTACCACAAGATGGCGCGTTACGGCCTGCGCAGCGACAGGCGAATCGTCTGCAAGAGGTGACGCGATGGGGCCGGAAGATCGCGCATTTTTAGAAGAGACCGCGCGCGCGCTCGACGCGTCCATGCGCGAGCTCGAGCAGGAGGCCGAGCGCCTGACGGAAATCGTCGGCGAGGAGCGCGCGCAGGAGCTACACGCGTTTCTGCGCCGCGAATTCGAGCCTGTCGACATAGAGGAAATACGGCGCACGCTCGATTTCGACGATCGCCGCCTGATCTCCGTGTGGATACGCCTCGAGCGCAATCGCGCGCGCCGCGTGGCGGCGGGACGCAGCGCCATGGCCCTCAACGCCGGGCGCGAGGACATAGACATAACGGCTTTCGACAAGCCGAAGAAAAAATAAGAGGAAACGCGCGCGGCGCCGCGGCGGAGCGCCGCACCAGTGGAGGATCAGAGTCGTGGCCAGAAATATTCGCTTCGGCGACCCCGTTCGCAAGCGCCTGCTCGATGGAGTCGACGTTCTCGCCGACGCTGTCGGCGTGACGCTCGGCCCCTGCGGCCGCAATGTCGTCATCGAGCATCGCGCTTCCGGCCTGCCGCCGGTCGCGACCAAGGACGGCGCCACTGTGGCGCAAGCTGTGGAAGCCGCCGGACGCACGGAGAGCGTCGGCATAAATCTCGTGCGTCAAATGGCGACGGCTGTCGCCAAAGAGGCCGGCGATGGAACGACGACATCCGTCGTGCTGACGCGCCGCGTCGCCACCGAAACGCGCAAGGCGCTCGCCGCCGGCATGAATCCGCGCGACATCGCCATTGGCATGGAGCGCGCGGCGCGCGCTGTCGAGGCCGATCTTCTGCGCCGCGCGCGCCGTTGCAACGACGCGCGCTCGCTCGCCCATGTCGCGACGCTCGCCGCAGGCGGCGACGAAGGCATAGGGGCGATCGTCGCGGAAGCGCTGGAGATCGCCGGCGAAGGCGGCGTCGTCGATGTCGAGCTCGGCCATGGCCTCGCCGACGATATCGAATCCGTCGAAGGCATGCGTTGGGAACAGGGCTATCGCTCGCCCTATTTCATGACCGACAGCGCGCGCAAGATCGCCGAGCTCGAGAATCCTTACATTCTCGTCTATGATCGCGTCATCAACGAATTTTCCGAGCTGGTGCCGGCGCTGGAGCTGGTGCGGCGCCGCGGCGGCAGCCTGCTCGTCGTCGCCGAAAACATAATGGAGGAAGCGCTTCCCGGACTCTTGCTCAATCACATTCGCAAGAATCTCTGCTCCATCGCCGTGAAGGGGCCGGGCTATGGCGACAGCCGCTATGAATATCTTCTCGATCTCGCCGCGATCACCGGCGGCCGCGCGATCATGGAAGCTTTCGGCGAAGATATTTCCAATGTCACGATGGAGCATCTCGGCCGCGCGCGACGCGTCGTCGTGCGCGAGGACGACACGCTCGTCATCGGCGGCGAAGGCGATCCGAACGTCATCGCCGATCGTCTCGCCTCGGCGAAACGTCAGGCCGATTGGATCGTCGAAGGCGACGCCTCCAAAGGCTCGCCGAGCGGCAAACGTCACGAGCTGGAAAATCTGCAGACGCGCATTAAAGCCTTGTCGGGCAGGATGGCGACGATACGCGCCGGCGGCGTGTCCGACGTTCTCATCAAGGAGCGCATGCAGAGAATCGAGAATGCGCTCAATTCCGCGCGCGCCGCGCAGAGCGATGGCGTCGTCGCCGGCGGCGGCGTCGGCCTCTATCGCGCGCGCGCCGCTCTCGCAGAGCTGCGAGGTGAAAATCTCGATCAGAGCCATGGCGTCGCCATCGTGCGCGCGGCGCTCGACGAGCCGATCCGGCGCATAGCGGCCAACGCCGGCGTCGACGCCGATGAATTCTTGTTCGAGCTGCGGCGATCCAATGATGATTTCTGGGGAATGGATATGCGCAGCGGCGCCTGCGGCGATCTCTTCGCCGCAGGCGTCATCGATCCCGTGCGCGTCACGCGTCTCGCATTGCGCAACGCCGTCGCGACAGCGTCCTCGCTGATGACGGTGGAATGCGCTGTGACTCATATTCCGGTGAGCGATCCGACATTCGGATTCGATGCGCAACGCGCGGCCGAAACGCGCGAAGATCCGCGCGCCTGAATGCGCGCATGATCGCCGCGATCTCCTCGACGATCGCGGCGATCGAAACAGTCGATGAAATTCGTGCGTATGCATATTTGACAGATGTATCGAGCGCCGCCTTCGAATATCGCCGCGCTCACGTCGCACGAGTTTCACGATCCTTTCGAATCCCTTGCAAACTCTATGATTCCGCAAAATCACCATCAGTGGCACGAGGCTTGCCATAACAATAAGCGTCGTCGCTTCCGCAATAGATGAATTGCAGACGACATCGAAGTTTCCATTTCGAAAGTTTGGAAAGCGGCGCTCACGTTCGGATCTGCGACTACAGACGAAGTCGTCGATCCGAGAAGCAAAAAGTCTGTGAGGAGGAAAAGCATGGCGATCAGTCTCGCGACAAAAGCGGCGACCGATGCTCTGAAGGTCAACCGCGCTCCGGTCGGCGTCGAGCCGCAGGAGGTTCACAAGTGGCTGCAGAGCTTCAACTGGGACTTCAAGGAAAACCGCACCAAATACGCCACCAAATATCACATGGCGAACCAGACCAAGGAGCAGTTCAAGGTCATCGCCAAGGAATACGCCCGCATGGAGGCGGCCAAGGACGAGCGCCAGTTCGGCACTCTGCTCGATGGTCTGACCCGTCTCGGCGCCGGCAACAAGGTGCATCCCCGCTGGGGCGAGACCATGAAGGTGATCTCGAACTTCCTCGAGGTCGGCGAGTATAACGCCATCGCCGCTTCGGCCATGCTGTGGGACAGCGCCACCGCCGCCGAGCAGAAGAACGGCTATCTCGCTCAGGTGCTCGACGAAATTCGTCACACGCATCAATGCGCTTTCATCAACCACTATTACTCCAAGCATTATCACGATCCGGCCGGCCACAATGACGCCCGTCGCACCCGCGCGATCGGCCCTCTGTGGAAGGGCATGAAGCGCGTCTTCGCCGACGGCTTCATCTCCGGCGACGCCGTGGAATGCTCGATCAATCTGCAGCTGGTCGGCGAAGCCTGCTTCACCAATCCGCTGATCGTCGCCGTCACCGAATGGGCCTCGGCCAATGGCGACGAGATCACGCCGACGGTCTTCCTGTCGGTGGAGACGGACGAGCTACGCCATATGGCGAACGGCTATCAGACGGTGGTGTCCATCGCCAATGATCCGGCGGCGGCGAAGTTCCTCAACACCGATCTGAACAACGCCTTCTGGACGCAGCAGAAGTATTTCACGCCTGCTCTCGGCTATCTGTTCGAGTATGGCTCCAAGTTCAAGGTCGAGCCGTGGGTGAAGACCTGGAACCGTTGGGTCTACGAGGATTGGGGTGGAATCTGGATCGGTCGCCTCGGCAAGTATGGCGTGGAGAGCCCCCGCTCGCTGCGCGACGCCAAGACGGACGCCTATTGGGCGCATCACGATCTCGCTCTCGCCGCTTACGCGCTGTGGCCGCTCGGCTTCGCGCGCCTGGCTCTGCCGGACGAGGAGGATCAGGAGTGGTTCGAGGCGAACTACCCGGGTTGGGCCGATCACTACGGCAAGATCTACAACGAGTGGAAGAAGCTCGGCTATGAGGATCCCAAGAGCGGGTTCATCCCCTACGCCTGGCTGCTTGCCAACGGTCACGACGTCTACATCGACCGCGTCTCGCAGGTGCCGTTCATTCCGTCGCTCGCCAAGGGCTCCGGCTCGCTGCGCGTGCACGAGCTCAACGGCAAGAAGCATTCGCTCACGGATGATTGGGGCGAGCGCATGTGGCTGTCGGAGCCGGAGCGCTACGAGTGCCACAACATCTTCGAGCAATATGAGGGACGCGAATTGTCCGACGTGATCGCCGAGGGCCATGGCGTTCGCTCCGACGGCAAGACGCTGATCGCCCAGCCCCATGTGCGCGGCGACAATCTCTGGACGCTCGAGGACATCAAGCGCGCGGGCTGCGTCTTCCCCGATCCGCTCGCCAAATTCTGAGCTGCGCTCGGCGCCCCGCGTCGAATTGCAACGGGTTCCCGGCGCGCCTCGCGCGCGCCGGGTCTCGGCGGGCGACGCGCGTCCGTCGACAAGCACGAAGCACGAAAAACCCTCAAGTGGAGGACGTCTGAAATGTCACAGCCTCAGAGCTCTCAAGTCACGAAGCGAGGTCTCACCGACCCGGAGCGCGCAGCGATCATCGCCGCCGCGATCCCGGACCACGCGCTCGACACGCAGCGCAAGTATCATTACTTCATTCAGCCGCGCTGGAAGCGCCTGTCGGAATACGAGCAACTGTCCGTCTATGCGCAGCCCAATCCGGACTGGATCGCCGGCGGCCTCGATTGGGGCGATTGGACTCAGAAGTTCCACGGCGGCCGTCCATCCTGGGGCAATGAGAGCACCGAGCTGCGCACGACCGACTGGTATCGCCATCGTGATCCGGCCCGTCGCTGGCACGCGCCTTATGTGAAGGACAAGTCGGAAGAGGCGCGCTACACGCAGCGCTTCCTCGCCGCTTATTCGTCCGAAGGCTCGATCCGCACCATCGACGCCTATTGGCGGGACGAGATCCTCAACAAATATTACGGCGCCCTGCTCTACAACGAATATGGGCTGTTCAACTCGCATTCGTCGGTCGGCCGCGACTCGCTCTCGGACACGATCCGCCAGTCCGCCATTTTCGCGGCTCTCGACAAGGTGGACAATGCGCAGTCGATCCAGACGGAGCGCCTGTTCATCGCCAAGCTCGTTCCCGGCTTCGATGCGTCGACCGACGTGCCGAAGAAGATCTGGACGACCGATCCGATCTACGCCGGCGCGCGCGGCGCGGTGGAAGAGATCTGGCAGGGCATTCAGGATTGGAACGAGATCCTCTGGGCGGGTCACGCCGTCTATGACGCGACCTTCGGCCAGTTCGCCCGTCGCGAGTTCTTCCAGCGTCTGGCCACCGTCTATGGCGACACGCTGACGCCCTTCTTCACCGCGCAGTCGCAGACCTATTTCCAGATCACGCGCGGCGCGATCGACGATCTGTTCGTCTACAGCCTCGCCAATGATCCCGAATTCGGCGCGCATAATCGCACCTTCCTCAACGCCTGGACCGAGCATTATCTCGCGCGTTCGGTCACGGCGCTGAAGGATTTCGTCGGCATCTACGCCAAGGTCGAGAAGGTCGCGGGCGCGACCGATCGCGCCGGCGTCTCGGAGGCGCTGCAGCGCGTCTTCGGCGACTGGAAGATCGATTACGCCGACAAGATCGGCTTCAAAATCGACGTGGACCAGAAGGTCGACGCCGTTCTCGCCGGCTACAAGAATTGAGAAGGAAACGCTCCTATGTCCAGCGCGCATAACGCTTACAACGCCGGAATCATGCAGAAGACCGGCAAGGCCTTCGCGGACGAGTTCTTCGCCGAGGAGAATCAGGTCGTCCACGAGTCCAACGCCGTGGTTCTGGTTCTCATGAAGAGCGACGAGATCGACGCGATCATCGAGGATATCGTGCTCACGGCCGGCAAGGCGAAGAATCCGTCCATCGTCGTCGAGGACAAGGCGGGCTTCTGGTGGATCAAGGCCGATGGCGCGATCGAGATCGACGCCGCCGAAGCCTCCGATCTGCTGGGCAAGCCGTTCTCGGTCTACGACCTTCTCGTGAATGTGTCGTCGACCGTCGGCCGCGCCTACACGCTCGGCACGAAATTCACCATCACCTCGGAGCTCATGGGCCTCGATCGCGCCCTGACCGACATTTGATCGGCCGACGATAAGGATTGCCACAATGGCGAAGAGAGAACCCATCCACGAGAACGCCACTCGCACCGAGTGGGAAGGCAAGATCGCGAAGCTGAATAGTGTGGAGCAGGCGACGAAGTTCATTCAGGACTTCCGCGTCGCCTATTCCTCGCCGTTCCGCAAGAGCTACGATCTCGACGTCGATTATCAATATATCGAGCGCAAGATCGAGGAGCGTCTCTCGGTTCTCAAGACCGAGAAGCTCTCCGTCGCGGACCTCATCACCAAGGCGACGACCGGCGAGGACGCCGCCGCGGTGGAGGCGACCTGGATCGCCAAGATCAAGGCCGCCGAGAGCAAATATGCGGCGGAGCGCATCCATGTCGAGTTCCGTCAGCTCTACAAGCCGCCGGTTCTGCCGGTGAATGTGTTCCTGCGCACCGATGCGGCGCTGGGCACGATTCTCATGGAGCTGCGCAACACCGATTATTACGCGACCCCGCTCGAGGGTCTGCGCAAGGAGCGCGGCGTCAAGGTCCTGCATCTGCAGGCCTGACGGCTTCCTTCGAAAGAAAAAGAACGAGCGTTCGGGCGGTCCTTCCGCCCGAACGTCATCGCGACAAGGGAGGGAAGGCCATGGCGCATGGCGCGGAACGAGAAGCGGAAGAGCAGCGGATTCTGATTCACGCAGATTCACGCTACGCCGCCTATACGATGGACCTCGATTACATGTGGCGCTGGGAGATTTTGCGCGACGGCGAGTTCGTGCAGGAAGGCTGCTCGCTGTCGCTGGATTCGGCGCGCGAGGCGGTCTCTCATGTGCTCCGCTTCTTCCAGCGGCAGGACGAGGCGGCGGCGCAGCCAGGCGGCAATAGCGCGGAGATCAAGCGTCTGCTGCAGACGCTCGGCACGCCGATCCCGATCGACGATCGCAACGAGACGACGAAAAACGAGCTGGCGCAGCCAGAGTAGCAAGGGCGGAAGACGTATGTATCAGATCGTCATCGAGACAGAGGACGGAGAAACCTGCTCCTTCGAATGCGGACCGAGCGAGGACGTCATTTCGGCAGGGCTTCGTCAAAGCGTGATTCTTCTTTCTTCCTGCCGCGCCGGCGGCTGCGCCACCTGCAAGGCCGATTGCACGGATGGCGATTACGAGCTCATCGACGTCAAGGTGCAGGCGCTGCCGCCGGACGAGGAGGAGGACGGCAAGGTTCTTCTCTGCCGCACCTTCCCGCGCAGCGATCTGCATCTGATCGTGCCTTACACCTATGATCGCATCTCCTTCGAGGCGATCCAGACCAATTGGCTGGCCGAGATCGTCGAATGTGATCGCGTGTCGTCCAATGTCGTGCGGCTCGTGCTGCAGCCTTTGACCGCCGATGGCGCGGCGCCGATCGCGCTGAGCTTCGCCCCCGGGCAATTCGTCGATATCGAAATCCCCGGCACGCATACGCGCCGCTCCTATTCCATGGCTTCGGTCGCGGAAGATGGTCGGCTCGAATTCTTCATTCGCCTGCTGCCGGACGGCGCCTTCTCGAAATTCCTGCAGACGCAGGCCAAGGTCGGCCTGCGCGTCGCGCTGCGCGGACCGGCGGGCTCCTTCACGCTGCACAAGAGCGAGCGGCCGCGCTTCTTCGTCGCCGGCGGCACGGGACTGTCGCCGGTGCTGTCGATGATCCGGCAGCTGAAGAAGGAGAGCGACCAGCAACCGTCGACCTTGTTCTTCGGCGTCACCAATTATGAGGAGCTCTTCTATGTCGAGGAGCTGAAGGCGCTGCAGAACGCCATGCCGAGCCTCGATGTGCAGGTCGCGGTCGTCAACGCCAGCGAAGCGAATGGCGTCGCCAAAGGAACGGTGATCGATCTCATGCGCGCCGAGCTCGAGAAGCTGCGCGGCAAGCCGGATATTTATCTGTGCGGCCCGCCCGGCATGATCGAGGCGGCCTTCGACGCCGCGGCGACGGCTGGCGTGCCCAAGGAGCAGGTCTATCTCGAGAAATTCCTGGCGAGCGGCTGAACCGCGCGCCGAACGACCTTCGCTCGGCCGCGCTCGCCGGGCGGGGCTCCCGACTTTTCTGCCCGGGGCGACTCGGGCAGCTTTTTGTTCGCGCTCTAGCTTCTCTCGTTGGGCGCGAATTCTGATCGATCGAACGATTCCGTTCGATCGGAAAGCGCGCTAAAGTTTGAATCCGCTGGGGCGCGGGAGTAGAACAGCCGCGCCGGCCCAATGCGCCGGGAACAGCGGAGCCCGTCTTGTCCCATTCCGTCACCGAGGCCATAGAGGCCATCGGGCGCGGCGAGATCGTCGTCGTCACCGATGACGACGACCGCGAGAACGAGGGCGACCTCATCATCGCCGCCTCGCTCTGCACGCCTGAGAAAATGGCCTTCATCATCCGCCATTGCTGCGGCATCGTCTGCGCGCCGCTGACGCTGGAAGAGGCGCGGCGGCTGCACCTCGCGCCTATGGTCGCCGCCAATGACGCGCCGCTCGGCACCGCCTTCACCGTCAGCGTGGACGCGCGGGAGGGGCTCACCACCGGCATTTCCGCCGAGCAGCGCTGCAACACGGTGCGCGCGCTCGCCAATGGCAATCGCGGCCCGCATGATTTCGTGCGGCCGGGCCATGTCTTCCCGCTCATCGCCAAGGAAGGCGGCGTGCTGATGCGCTCCGGCCATACGGAGGCGGCCGTCGATCTCTGCCGGCTCGCCGGCCTGCCGCCAGTGGGCGTCATTTGCGAGCTCGCCAATGACGACGGCACGGTGATGGCCGGCAAGCAGATCGTCGATTTCGCGGCGGCCCATGGGCTGAAGATGATCTCCACCGCCGATCTCATCGCGCATCGGCAAGCGCGAGAGAAGCTGGTGGAGCGCGTCGCCAGCTTTCCGGTCAAGACCTTCGCCGGCGAGGCCACCTGCCACGCCTATGTCAGCGCCTTCGATCCGGTGCAGCATTTCGCCTTCGTCGTCGGGCAGATCGGCGACGGCAAGGGCGTGCCGGCGCGGCTGCATCGCGCCGACATCATCGCCGACGTGTTCGGCGGCGCGGATGCGATCCGTCGCACCATGGAGCGTTTCGCGGCGGAAGGACGCGGCGTGCTGGTCTATCTGCGCGACGGCGCGGCCGGCGTTCCGGTCAATCCGGTCGTCTCGGACAGCAGCTCGGAGGAGGCGCGCACCGCGCAATGGCTGGACGTGGGCCTCGGCGCGCAGATTTTGAAGGATCTGGGCGTCACCTCGATCCGCTTGCGCACCTCCAAGCCCAAGCCGCGCACCTATGTGGGCCTCTCGGGCTTTGGAATAGAGATCGTGGCGGTGGAGCCGCTGGATTAGAGCAGCGCGACTCCCTCTCCCCGCGAGCGGGGAGAGGGCGGGGGTGAGGGGCCTGGGCCAGAGGCTACAATGTCTCTCGCCGCTCCAATGAAGCGAGAATCGTCTCTTTCACGCCATCGAGATTGTGAAACACGTCGTCATTGGCGACGCGAAGGACCCTGAAGCCCGCCTCGCCCAAAATCCGATCTCGATGCGCGTCGCGAACGACTTCCTGGTCAGTGGAATGTGTCGCGCCATCGACCTCGACGACGAGCGCTTCCTCCCGACAAGCGAAATCAGCGAAATAAGGACCGATCGGCAATTGGCGGACGAATTTATAGCCGGCGAGGCGGCGCGCCCTCAGCGCGCCCCACAAACACTCTTCCGCCGGCGTCCGCGCCGCCCGCAATTCGCGGCTTCGCGCTGTTTCGTAAAGACGAAGGCCGCGCATCGTAAGGCTCCGCGAAACGCCCCGGCCCCTCACCCCAACCCTCTCCCCGCTCGCGGGGAGAGGGAGAACGCCCTCAGATCACCACGACATTCGCGCCGACCTTGACGCGGCTGTAGAGGTCGATGGCGTCTATGTCGCGCATGCGGATGCAGCCGGAGGAGACGCTCTGGCCGATCTTCTCCGGCTCATTGGTGCCGTGAATGCGGTAGAGCGTGTCTTTCCCATTCTCGAAGAGATAGAGAGCGCGGGCTCCGAGCGGATTGTCCGGGCCGCCGGGCAGGCCGCCGGCGTCGGCCGTCGGCTGCAGATGCGGCCAGCGCTCCAGCATGTCCTTGGGCGGAATCCAGCGCGGCCATTCCTGCATGCCGCCGATCACGGCGCGGCCGGTCCAGCCATAGGCCTCCTGCCCGGTGGCGACGCCATAGCGGATCGCCTTGCCGTTCGGCTCCACGAGATAGAGGAATTTATTCTTCGTATCGACGACGATGGACCCTGGCGCCTCGCTCGTCTTGAAGTCCACGAGATATCGCTCATAGGCCGCGCCGACATCCGCCGTGGGCACCAGAGCCATGAATTGTGCGTCGCGTCCGCTGAGCTGCGGATCCGGCAAGCGCGGCCCGAACCCGGCGTTGCAGCCGGCGAGCGAGACAGCGAGAACGACCGCGACGAAACCCTGCCTCGAATCCATGAACGCGCCCTTTCTCAACGCCCGAAGCATCTATTTAGGAATTTGCTTACCATAAACTTACTGACCGGAAACATCGTCGCGCAATAATTCCCGACCTGTTGCCGCAACGCAACGGCGGCGGCCGGTCAGATGCGGCTTTTTGAGAATTTTTCCGGCGCCCTCCCGGCGCTGCGGCGTGCTACAAGGGCGCCGACTTCTTTGGCAGGGCGACTTCTTTAGCGAGAGTCGAGAGCGGCTGGCCATGACGAGGACCCTGTTCTTCACACATGAGAGCGGCCTCGCGCATAATATGGGCGCGGGCCATCCCGAGCAGCCCGAGCGGCTGCGCGCCATAGAGCGCGAGCTCGAGGCCGAGCGGTTCCAGCATCTCATCCGCGTCTCGGCGCCCGCCGCAGAGCGCGAAGCCCTGCTACGCGTCCATCCCGAGAGCCATTTGCGCGCGATCGAGAAAGCCGCGCCGCGCGAGGGGCTCGTCGCGCTCGATCCCGACACGCTGATGTGTCCCGATTCCCTGGAGGCGGCGTTTCATGCGGCCGGCGGCGCGACCGCGGCCGTGGACGAAGTGATGAAAGGGGCGGCGGACACCGCCTTCGTCTGCGTGCGCCCGCCCGGCCATCACGCCGGGCCGACCACACCCATGGGCTTCTGCATTTTCAACAATGTCGCCATCGCCGCGCGCCATGCGATCGCCGCCCATGCCGCGGGACGCGTCGCCATCGTCGATTTCGACGTTCATCACGGCAATGGGACGCAGGAGGCGTTCTGGGCGGATCGGCAGGTTCTGTTCTGCTCCACCCATCAGGCGCCTTATTATCCCGGCACAGGAGCGACGAGCGAGACCGGCGAGTTCGACCAGATCGTCAACGCCCCGCTCTTCGCGGGCGCGACGGGGGATGATTTCGTCGAGGCGCTGACGACGCGCATCCTGCCGCGGCTGAAAAATTTCGCGCCCGATCTGGTGCTGATCTCGGCCGGATTCGACGGCCACAGGGACGATCCGCTGGGCGGCCTGCGCTTCACTGAGCGCGACTATAGCGAGGCGACCAAGCGCATTATCGACGCCTCGCTGCGCAGCGCCGACGGGCGCGTCGTCTCTCTGCTCGAGGGCGGCTACGACCTCACGGCGCTCGGCCGCTCGGCCGCGGCGCATATTCTGGCGCTGATGGGCGCATGAGAAACGAAAAACGCGCCACTCGAGGGCGGCGCGTCATCGAATTCAGCGCGAAGCGGGCGGTTCGTCAGCCCTGGCGGGCCTTGAAGCGCTTCTGCACCTTGTTGATGACATAGACGCGGCCTTTGCGGCGCACGAGCTGGTTGTCGCGGTGACGCGCACGTAGAGACTTCAGCGAATTGCGGACTTTCATCGGTCGATCCCCGGACAAAATTACATGTAGCCGGGATCACCGCCCAGCACCTCGTGGGCGCAGCCTATGCCCGATTTCGGCTCCGCGATCAAGCCCTCCACGCCCATTCGTCGCGCGCGGCGGCGCAGCGGATTGACAATGGCCGAGCCCCCGGCGCATTATCGACGTTATGTTATAACATATGCTCTCGGGGACGAGATTCATGGAAAATACTTCTATCCGCCTCACTCTATCGGGCGGAATTCTCCTGGCGGCGCTCGGCTCCAGCCCGGCGGGCGCGCAGGAGGCGCTTCCCGAGATCGACATCGCCGCGTCGAGCCCGATTCGACGCGCGCCGGCGACGGCGCAGCCCGCCGCGCCGGAGACGCGCGGCGCTCTGCCTATAGTCGCGGATCAATTCGCCACTGTGACGGTCGTCGATTCGGACGAGATTCGCCGCTCCGGCGGCGCGACGCTCGGCGATCTCCTCTTCGACAAGCCTGGAATCACCGGCTCCAGCTTCGCGCCCGGCGCCGCCAGCCGGCCGATCGTCCGCGGCCTCGACGCGCATCGCGTCCGCATTCAGGAGAACGGCCTCGGCTCCAGCGGCGTCTCCGAGCTCGGCGAGGATCATGGCGTGCCGCTCGATCCTCTCGGCGCCGATCGCGTCGAGGTGGTGCGCGGCCCGGCCACCTTGCGCTGGGGCTCGCAGGCGATCGGCGGCGTCGTCAACGCCACCAACAACCGCATTCCCGAGGCCCTGCCCTGCCGCGGCGACGAGACTCTCCCCGGCCCATGCACGCGGCTGGAGACGCGCAGCGCGGTCTCGACGGTCGACGCCGGGCTGGAGCAGGCGGCGCTGGTCGACGTCGGCCAGGGCAATTTCGCGCTGCACGCCGACGCCCACGGCCGCCGCACGAGCAATTACGCAATTCCCTCCTATCCTTATCTCGCGCCGACCGATCCGGCGCCGCTGGTCTTCGGACGCCAGCCCAATTCCTTCATGCGCTCCGGCGGCTGGTCGGCGGGCGGCTCCTACATCTTCGATCGGGGCTTTTTCGGAGCCTCGGTCACGCAATTCGAGAGCGTCTATCGCATCCCCGGCATGGATTCGACGGAGAGCCGCACGCGCATCCAGTTGCGGCAGACGAAAGTGGCGGTGAAAGGCGAATATCGCCCGCCCGCCTCCTTCATCGAGGCCATTCGCCTGTGGGCCGGCGCGAGCGATTACAAGCATAATGAGGTCGGTCTCGAGGGCGGCGCCGAGGGCATACAGCAGACCTTCACCAATCAGGAGCAGGAGGCGCGGATCGAGGCGCAGCTCGCGCCTTTCGATCTGCGCTTCGCGAAGCTCACCACCGCATTCGGCGTGCAGGGCGCGCATCAGCGGCTCACCGCGCCCGGCGCCGGCGGCAATCTGTTCGATCCTACCGACTCGCACAGCATCGCCTTCTATCTCTTCAACGAATTCCAGCTCACCCAAGCGCTGCGCCTGCAGGTCGCCGGCCGCATCGAGAGCGTCGAGACGACGGGCCAGACGCCCGATCTCTTCCTCGATCCGACGACCTCCTTCAAATACGATCGCCATTTCACGCCCAAGAGCATCGCCGTCGGCCTGTTGCAGGATCTGCCTTTCGACACGGTCGGGAGCCTGACCGCGCAGCATGTCGAGCGCGCGCCGCGTGGGCCGGAATTGTTCTCGCATGGCGTCCATGACGCGACGGGAACTTTCGACATCGGCAATCCGCTGCTCGGAATAGAAGCGGCGAACACGGTGGAGGTCGGCCTGCGCCGCGCCAAAGGGCCATTCCGCTTCGAGGCGACGTTTTTCTACACGCATTTCGACGGATTCATCTATCGCCGCCTCTCCGGCGAGACTTGCGCGGATGATTTCGACAGCTGCTCGCCGGCCGGCGCCGGCGGCCCGCTCCATCAGGCGCTCTATTCGCAACGCGACGCGAATTTCCGCGGCGGCGAATTCCAGAGCCAATGGGACGCGCTGCCGCTCGCGGGCGGAATTCTCGGCGTCGAGAACAAGTTCGACGTGGTGCGCGCGACATTCTCGGATGGGGCCAATGTGCCGCGCATTCCGCCCGTGCGCGCGGGCGGCGGCGTTTTCTGGCGCGATTCCAATTGGCTGGCGCGCGTCAGCTATCTGCACGCCTTCGCGCAGAACAATATCGCGCAAATCGCCGAGACGCCGACCAAGGGCTATAATCTGCTGAAAGCCGAGATCAGCTATAGGGTCACGCTGCCCAAGGGGGAGTTCCCGGCGCGGGAAGTGAGCGTCGGAATCGTCGGCGACAATCTGCTGAACGCCGACATACGCAACAGCGTCTCCTATAAGAAGGACGAGGTTCCGATGCCCGGCGCCAATGTGCGGCTGTTCGCAAATTTCGTCTTTTAGGCGACGGGGCTCTGACAGGCGCGCGCGCCGAGGCGCCGCGCCACGCCGCCGATGAGCGCGCGCGCTTCCGCGAGATCGAAGGCGAGAGCGATGGGAGCATAGGCGGCGACGCCGGCGCCGACCAATAGGATGAGCGCGAGCGCCGGCGGCAGCGCCACGACCTTCTCCGAAAGCATGTGGACCGCGAGCGCCATCGCCGCCGTCGCCGCGCCGACGAGCGCGAGCCGGCCGAATGGCAGCGGCATGGCGAAAGCGGCGCGGCTCAGCGCATAGGCCTGCGCGCAGCCGAACATTTCGGCCGCGAGACGTCCCCACACCGCGCCGGCGAGGCCGAAGCGATAGATCAGCAGCGCCGAGACGATGAGATTGAAGGCGAGGATCGAGCCTGTATTGATCAGATAGAAGCTGTTGCGGTTGGAGAGCAGAAAGCTCGTGTGCAGATATTGCTGCGTCAGAATCTGGAACACCACCGCCATCGCCAGAATGGGCATGGCCCAGCTCCCGGTCTCGCGAAACTCCGGCCCGAGCACGAGATCGGCGATCTGCGGCGAGACCAGCGCGAAACCGACGCAGGCCGGCAGCGCCACGGCGAGCAGCAGCTCCATCGATTTCTCGAGATGGCGGCGCGCCTCCGCCTCGCCGCGCTCGGCCAGCAGCCGCACCGCCATGGGGACGAAGGCGGTGGAGACGCTGATCGCCGGAATGATGAGCGCCTGCCGCACGAGATCGACGCTCGCGCCATAGCGGCCGGCGTCGGCGACGCTGGAGAGCTCGGCGAGCAGAAAGCGATCGGCGACGCTCGCCAGCGCCATCAGCGACATCGAGAAGGTGAAAGGCAGGCCGGCCTTGCCGATCTCGACGAGGCGCGCGCGATCGAGCCGCGGCCGGGCGTCGCCCCAGGAGGCGCGCCAGAACAGCGCCGTCGCCGCGACCAGCGCAATGGAAGAAGAGACCAGCAGCGCCGCTCCGCTGGCGCTCGCGAAAGCGACTGCGACGCCGAGCGCCGAAACGAGCAGCGCGCGATAGACCGTGCCGCGCAGATAATCGACCGCCTTCTGCGCCGCGCGCAGAGATTCCTGGCTCGTCTCATAGAGAGTGACGGCGAAGGCCAGCATGACGGCGGCCGCCGAGACGGGCGCGGCGAGGCCCGTCATCCGCGCCACGAAAAAGAACAAGGGAGCGGCCGGCGCGAGCAGCGCCATTGCGGCGAGGATCGCGCCGCGAATATCGGCGCCGTCGCCCTTCGCCTGCTCGCGCAATATGGCGAGCTTCAGCGCGCTGGAGAGCAGAGTGGCGAGAAGCGTGGCGAAGGCGAAGCCCAGCAGATAATCGCCATAGGCCGCGACGGCGAAGACGCGCGTGAACACGATGGTGTTGAGCAGGCCGAAGATTGCGGAGAACACATTGGCCGCGAAATAGACGACGGTCTGCCTGGCGAGCATGGGCGCTGCTGTCCTTGTCCTTTAGCGGGGAGCCGCTGCGCCATTCTGGGACGCACATTCGGCCGACGCGCGAAAATCTCGAAGATTCATGCCAGCGGGCGACGGGATGCGCGCTGGCATGGTTTCTTCTTCTTTACCGCGGGCTGGCGTTTTTTGCGCCGATTTGAACCGAATCGAAAGCCTGAACGTAAGAAGAGATCGCGGCTTCCGGAACAAAGCCTTAAACCGAGCATGGTGTGATTATGCGTGAGCGTGAGCGAGTCGAGGATATGAATTCCACTCCGGTGACGATCGGCGAGAGCTTCGGCTGGCTGCATCACGCGGACGGCGACCGTGGCGTCGTCATGTGCGCCTCCATCGGCTATGAAGGTCTCTGCGCGCATCAGTCCTGGCGTGTGCTCGCCGATCGTCTGGCGGCGGCGGGCCTCCCCACTCTGCGCTTCGATTATCCGGGCGAGGGCGATTCCCTCGGCGATCCGGCCGATCCGGCGATCGTCGACGCCTGGCGCGAGCAGATTCGCACGGCCGTGCGCTGGATGCGCGAGGTGATCGGCGTGCGCGAGGTGGCGCTGGTCGGCCTGCGTCTCGGCGCCACGCTCGCGGCCGAGGTCGGCGGCGTCGAGCGCCTCGTGCAGATCGCGCCGGTGGTCAAGGGCTCCTCCTATCTGCGCGAGCTCAAGATGATGGCGCGCGTTCTGGCGGCGAGCGGCGCGACGCCGGAGGCGAGCATCGCCGCGGCGACGAGCGGCGACGATATTCACCTCGAAGGATTCACGATCAACCAGCCCATGGCGGCGGCGGTGAAGCGCATCGATCTGACGCGGCTCGAAGCCGCGCCGGCCCAGCGCGTGCTAGTGCTGCACGATCCAGCGGCGAAGCCGGCGCCGGACTATCTGCAGCGGCTCCAATCGCTCGGCGCCGCCGTCGAGACGCGCGCGCTTCTCGACTATCGCGCGTTGACGCCCGCGCCCATGCCGGCGCCGCCGCCGCTCGACGATCTCGACGCCGTCGTCGCCTTCGCCAGCGAGGGCGCGGGCGCGGCGCTGACCTCGCGGCCGCCGCAAGGCGCGCTCGCCACAGAGCATTTCATCGAGCGCGGCGTCGTGTTCGGCGAGCGTCGGCAGCTCGCCGGTGTGCTGTGCCTGCCACGCGGCAAGCCCAAGATGACCGTGCTGATGCTCGACACCGGCGCCAATCACCATATCGGCTGCGGCCGCTCCACTGTCGATTTCGCCCGCGCTCTGACGCGCCTCGGCTTCGCCTCGCTGCGCATGGACACGCTCGGCATAGGCGATTCCGCCGTCGTCGAAAACGGACCGCGCTCCGCTCTCTATGACGCGGCGCGCGCGGAGGATGTCTCGGCCGCGCTGGACTTTCTCGAAATGCGCGGCCTCGAGAATGTGACGCTCTATGGCGTATGCAGCGGCGCGGCGCTCGCGCTCTACGCCGCCCTCGCCGATACGCGCGTGAAGACCCTCGCGCTCGCCAATCTCCAGGTCTTCGGCAAGGTCGAGGGCGAAGAGCGCGAGAAGCTGCTCGAAATGGGCTTTGCGGCAACCCACACTTATGTCGCCAAGGCGATGAGCGCCCGCGCCTGGGCGCGCGTCGTCAATGGCGAAGTCTCTCTCGGCAAGCTCGTCGATATCGCTTCCGCCCTGCTCCGCCGCAAGGCTTCGGCCTTCGCCGGGGCGCTCGCGCAACGCCTCGGCCTCGCGCATGGCAAAGCGCGCGAGGCGCGGGCCAGTTTCTCGAAGCTGGCGGCGCGCGGCGTTCGCATCCTCATGTTGCATGGCGACCATGACGTCGGCAGAGAGGCGATGGACGTCTGCTTCGGGCCAGACGCGCGTTTCCTGAGACACCTCCCCAATGTCGAGATCGACGTCATCGACGGCGCCGATCACGCGCTCTCTTCCGCGCTCTCGCGAGAGGCGCTGCTGGAGAAGATGCGTTTTTTTCTCCAGGCGGCCGACCGCGACGCGGATCCCGGCCGCGACAATCACAGAGCAATGGCGAGCGCTCCGACCACGGCGACGCTCGGCGCCTTCACCCTGATGACGAATCTGGAATGACACAAAGCACTCGACTACCCCTCGACCCCATCGCCGACGCCGCTCGCTTCGAGGCGGTCGTCTGCATTCCGACCTTCCGCCGTCCCGAAATGCTTCGGACGACGCTGGAGTCGATCGAGGCGCAGGCGACGCAGGTCGCCTTCGCCGTCGTCGTCGTGGACAATGACGCGGCCGCGCCGGTCGGCCTCGATGTAGCGCAATCCTTCTTTCGCGACGGGCGCCTCTCCGGCGTCGCCGCGGTGGAGCCGCGCCAAGGCAATGTCCATGCGATCAACGCGGCCTTTCGCCTCGCGCGGGAGCGGTTTCCCGCGGCGAAATATTTCCTGATGATCGACGACGACGAGCGCGCCGAGCCGCAATGGCTCGACGAGATGGTCGCCAGCGCGCGCGAGGGCGCCGATATCGTCGGCGGCCCGGTGACGCCCATCTTCCCGGAGGAGGCCAAGTCCGCCTTCCGCGATCATCCGGTGTTCTGGCCGGCCTTCGGCGAGACCGGCCCGGTGCCGATCATCTATGGCACCGGCAATTGCCTGCTGCGGCGCGAGGTGTTCGACGGACTCGCAGAGCCTGCGCTCGATACGAGATTCAATTTTCTCGGCGGCGGCGACACGGAGTTCTTCACCCGCTGCCGCCGCGCCGGCTTCACCTTCTTCTGGCGTCAGGAGGCGCAGATCTATGAGCAGGTGACGCCCGGACGGCTGGCGCTCGGCTGGGTGCTGAAACGCAGCCTCGCCACGGGCGCGATCAATTACAGCATCGACCGTCTCGCGGCGCGCAGCCTGCGCCAGCGCCTGCTGCTCATCGCCAAGAATTTCGCGCTCGCCCCGGTCTCGCTGCAACGCGCGCTGCGCATGCTGCGAGACTCCAAGCATCCGCTCGCCGCCACCCATCCCATCGGCATAGCGATCGGCCGGCTGCTGGCCTCCGTCGGCGCGATGCCGCAGCCCTATCGCTATTCCTCATGACGGATATGAGCGCCTCCTCGGCGGGGGGACTGGACGAGATCGACGGCCGCGGAATCCTGTTCTGCGCCATTCTGCTCGTCGGCTGGATCACCTTCTCGCCTTTCGCCGATCTCGCGTCGCCGGAGACGCTCGAGCTCGCGGAAGGCCGCGACATTCAGCTCTACGCCGCCTTCGGCCTGATGGCGGCGGCGGCCTTCTTCTATATCTGGCGGACCGATCGGCCGGCGCTCGCCGCGCTCGCCACGCCCACCAATATCGCGCTCGCCAGCTGGATCGGCGTGACGCTCGTCACCTCGCACGAAATCTCCAACTCGTTGAAGCGCGTGGTGATGCTCGGCTGCGTCGGAACCTGCTGCCTCTCGCTCTTCCTATTGCCGCGCGGCCGCGACGATCTCGCCAAGCTATTGAGCATTGTGGCGCTCATCATCGTCGGCCTCTCCTATTTCGGCCTGGTCTTCCTGCCGCATTACACGATCCATCAGGCGACCGACATCGGCGAGCCGCAGCTCGCCGGCGATTGGCGCGGCGTGTTCGGCCATAAGAATGTCGCCAGCGCCGTCTTCTCCATGCTGACTTTCATCGGCATTTTCGTGCTGCGCGCGGGCCGCACGGTCGAGGGCTGGGCGATCTTCGTGCTCTCGCTCCTCTTCGTGCTGTGCTCGGGCGGCAAGAGCTCGACGGCCATCTGCATCACGACGATCCTCCTCTCTCTGCTCGCCGAGCGCACGCGCAATGTCGTGCTGTGGTCGATCATCGTCTTCTCGCCGCTGGCGCTGCTGAATTTCTTCGGCATAGGCTCCATCCTCGTCCCGCAGTTCGGCGCCATCGCCGCGTCGCTGCCGCTGGACGCCTCCTTCACCGGCCGAACCGATATTTGGACATTCGCCATTCCCAAGGCCGCCGAGACGCCGATCTTCGGACATGGGCTCGGCGGATTCTGGGCCACTGCGGCGCTGCGCTTCGGCGGCGAGGACACGACGATCTGGGCCGGCAACGCCGCCCATGCCCATAATGGCTATCTCGACACAGTGCTGGCCATGGGCCTGCCGGGACTGGCGCTCGCCTTCGCGGCGCTGATCGTGCAGCCGGCGCGCGACGTCCGCCGTGTCTGCGCGCGCGGCGACGAGCCGGCGGTGTCATTGCTTTTTGTGCAGATTTGGATGTTCAGCCTCTATCTCAACTCGCTCGAGAGCTTCTTCTTCGAGCGCGCCAATCCGGGCTGGATCGGCATGCTCTTCGCCCTCTTCGGCATTCGCTTTCTCGCCGAATTCAAGATTCGCGGCTGACCGGCCCGGGCTTTGCGACCTCATGCGAGAAACCGAACGACTGTCCCAATCTGGCACGGCGGCGGCCTGCTCCAATGTCATCGGGGGAACGCCTATGGAACGACCGATCGCGCTCATCACGCCCACGCATCGCGCCGACCGCGAGCGCTTCGCTCTGCTCTGCGAGAGCATCGACCGCCGCCTCACCGGCTATGAGCGGCACTATGTCATCGTCAATGACGACGATATGGAGCTGTTCGCGGAATTCGCCGGCCCGCGCCGGGTCATCCTGCCCTGCTCGCGTTTTCTGCCGCGCTGGCTGCGGCTGGTGCCGCCCTTTCTGATGCGCAACGGACGCCGCGTGTGGTGGTCCTTCCGCTCGCGGCCTGTGCATGGGTGGCACATTCAGCAAATGCTGAAGATCGCCGCCGTTCTGCAATTGCCGGAACAGCGCTTCTGCATCGTCGATTCCGACAATGTGATCATCCGCCGCTTCGATATCGGCGCCTATGCCGGCGGCGCGCGCTCGCCGCTCTATATCGCGCGCGGGGCGATCTCCGCCGATGCGCCGCTGCACGCCAAATGGATCGCCAATGGCGACCGGCTTCTCGGCCTGCCGCCGAGCAGCTTTCCGGCCGACGATCACATCGGCAATCTCATCGTCTGGGACAAGGACGCCGTGCGCGCGATGACGCGCGCGATCGAGGACGCTACCGGGGTCGATTGGTTCCTGGCGCTGTGCCGCACGCGCGCCTTCTCCGAATATCTGCTCTATGGGCAGTTCGTGCGCCATTCGCCGCGGCTGATGGCGGCGCATGAGATCGTTCCGCAGAGCCTCGCCGTCGCCTATTGGGACGAGGCGCCGCTCGACCGCGCCGGCCTCGCCTCGCTGCTCGCCGCCGCCTCGACATCGAAGATCGCGCTCTGCGTCGAATCCTTCTCGCGCACGCCGGTGCAGGCCATTCGCGAGGCGGCGGGCCTCGCCCTACCGGCGGGCGCCTCGCCCTTCGCGCCGCGGCTCGCCGGCGGCGCCGCCGCCTGACGGGCGATCGATCGGATTATTGCTTCGCGCAGCCTCCGCCGCCTTCCTTCTCCCCGCTCGCGGGGAGAAGGAGATCTCAGCGGGCGCGCTCCGCATCGATACGCGAGGCGGAGCGCGTTTCCGGCATCAGCGCATAGACGATCAGCGAGCAGAAGATCGCCGCGCTGACATAATAATAAAACCAGCTCTCGCGCCTCTCGCTCTTGAACCAGAGCGCGACATATTCCGCCGTGCCGCCGAACAGCGAGACCGCGATCGCATAAGGCACGGCGACGCCCGTCACCCGCACCGAGGCCGGAAACAGCTCCGCCTTCACCAGCGCATTGATCGACGTATAGGCGCCGACGATGAGCCAGCCCGCCAGCACCAGAGCGAAGGCCGTCCAAGGACCGCGCGCGGTCTGGATCGCTGTCATCAGCGGCACGGTGAAGAGCGTCCCCAGCAGGCCGAAAGCGATGAGCAGCGGACGTCGGCCGATGCGATCGGACAAAGCGCCATAGGCCGGCTGCAGCGCCATGGCGAAAATGAGCGAGCCGGCGCTGATCCACGTCGTCTGCGCATCGCTCAAACCTGCTGAAAGCTTCAGGAATTTCTGAATGTAGGTGGTGTAGACGTAGAAGGCGAGCGTGCCGCCCATGGTCAGCCCGACCACGGTCGCCGCCTCGCGCGGATAAGAGGCGAGCGCGCGCAAGGAGCTGCGGCGCCGCGGCGACGTACCGGAAGTGAACGCCTCGGTCTCCTCGAGATCGCGCCGCATGAGCAGCGCGAACAGCGCCAGCCCCGCGCCGATCGCGAAAGGAATGCGCCAGCCATAGGCGCGCAATTCCTCTGGCGTGAAGACGAGATTTTGCAGGACGAGCAGCACCAAGAGCGCCGTCAGCTGTCCGCCGATGAGCGTGACATATTGAAAGCTCGAATAGAATCCGCGATGGCGCGAGGCCGCCATCTCGCAGAGATAAGTGGCCGACGAGCCATATTCGCCGCCGAGGCTGAGGCCTTGCAGCAGCCGCGCGAAGAGGAGCAGCGCCGGCGCCGCCTCGCCGATGGCAGCATAGCCGGGCGTGGCGGCGACGATCAGCGAGCCGAGGCACATCAAGAGAACGGATAGCGTCAGCGCGCGCCGGCGCCCGAAACGATCGCCGATCTCGCCGAACAATGCGCCGCCGATCGGCCGCATGAAGAAGCCGAGCGCGAAGACGCCGGCGCTCGACAGCATTTGCGCGACCGGATCGTCGCCGGGAAAGAAGGAATTGGCGAAATAGAGCGAGAAAGCGGAATAAACGTAGAAATCATACCATTCGACGAGATTGCCGAGCGAGCCGATGATGATCGCCTTCAGCCGACGCGCGGCCTCGGCGAGGCTCTCGTCTTCGACCTCCGTCGGCCCCTCGCTCGTCTCCGGCAAAACCGCCCTCGCCTCTCACGACACGTCGCGAGAGACTATGGGCCGGCGCCGGCTCAGACGCAAATCCGCGCATCGGCGCGGAAGCCGCCGCGCTCGAAGCGCCATTGGTAGGAGTCGGCGCGGATCATGCCCAGCAGCTCCTGCGTCGACTCCCGCCAGGTGACGATCCGCGCCTCGTGGTTCTGCGTCGACCAGTGCCGCATCAGCGCCTCGCGAAGGCGCATGGAGAGCGCGGCCGCGTCGAGCGGCGGGAAGAAGGTCGCGCCTTGTTCGGCGATCTCGCGATGCGCTGGAATGTCGCTGGCGATGACCGGGAGCCCGTGAAAGGCCGCCTCCGCCAGCGGCAAGCCGAAGCCTTCCGCGATCGAGGCCGAGACCAGCCCATGCGCCTGCGCATAGAGATGCCGTAGCGAGGCGTCGTCGGCGTCATCGAGCCAGAAGAGCCGCCGGCCATATTCCTCATGGTCGCGAATGCGGCGCGCGAGCAGCCGGCCCTGCCAGCCGACGCGGCCGACGATGACATAGCGCGCATCGACTCCAGAGCGCCACAGCCGCTCGAAGGCTTCGAGCGCGATCGGATAGGCTTTGCGCGGCTCCAGCGTGCCGACGCTCAGAAAGAGCGGCGCACGGGTCGCCGCAATGGACGCCGCCTTGCGGCCGGGCGCGGCCTCCGTCGCGGCGAAATCCGCGCCGAGCCGCCACCAGCCGACGCGCCGCAACGCATCCGCCGGATAGGAATGGGCGCGCAAATAGCCGACGAGCGATTGCGCCGTGCTCTGCGAGATGCAAACGATCGCGTCGCAGCTCGGAACCATCGTGTCGAACCAGCGCCGAAAATCGAGATAGAGTCCCGGGCTGATCGCGCCAGGATAAAGCAGCGGAATGAGATCATAGAGGCCGAGCACGTTCTGCCCGCCCTCGGCCGAGACGCGGCGCATGATCGGCGCATATTCGTCGATGTCGTGAAAGCTCGCGTCGAACATCAGAAACTTGTCGCCCGGCGCGATCTCCACCTGAGGCGGCAGAGCGGCATGGCTGTAATAGGAGACGAGCCTTCTCTCCTCTATGACGACGGGAAGCCCGGCGCCGCTGGCGACCGCCCAGCGCGCGATCTCCCGCACCACGCGCTGTATGCCGGTCTCGAGCCCGTAGCGATGCGTCGCCGTCATATCGACGAGCACGCGCGGCCGTTTCATCGGCGCGGCGAAATCCGCGAGAGGCGCTCTCGGCTCCGCTCTCCGCGCAGGGCGCCGATACGCGCCGTCGTGCAAATGCGCGAGGCCTGCGAGCCGCGTGAGCGTCCAATAGAATTCCTTGGCTCTGACATAGAGGAAGCGGCTCACCGGATCGAGCTCATAGGTCGTGCGGTCGCGAAAATCCTCGAGAGCTTCCCTCGCCAGATAAGCGGCGATGCGAGACGCCTGATCCATTCGACCCTCCTCGAGCTGCACGCTCGCCGGAACCCCGCATGGAAGACGCAGCAGGGGCGCGGCGCGTCCACACTGTCGCGCGCCGGCTTTTCCGCAGTTTTTCCGGTTTTTCGCGGCGGGTGTCCGAACGGAGGCGCGCAGCGTCTCGAAAAGGGCGAAAAAACGCCTTGCTCGCGTCCGCAATCTCGTCGACCTGGAAACGATCGAGACACATTGACGGGATAGGTCTCGACTCCGCGACGGAAACGCCGCCGCATGATTCCCGCTGGTGCGCTCGACGTGACGAAGACAGACGCGATCCTCCTTGTCGAGGACGACGCCGAAATCGGCGAATTGATCTCTCGCTATCTGCAGACCCATCAGATCGACGTCGCCGTCGTCGCCGATGGCGCGACGATGGACACGGCGCTCGCCAAGCGCGAGTTCGATCTCGTGATCCTCGATCTCAATCTGCCGGGCGAGAACGGCCTCTCCATCTGCCGCAGGCTGCGCGCCGACCGCAATCTGCCGATCGTCATCGTCACCGCGCAGGGCGAGGACGTCGATCGCATTCTCGGCCTCGAGATGGGCGCCGACGATTATCTGGTGAAGCCCTTCAATCCGCGCGAATTGCTCGCCCGCATCCGCTCCGTGCTGCGCCGCGCGCGCGCCGCCTTCGCCAGCCGCGACGAGACGAGCTCGCGCTATTATCTCTTCGAGGGCTGGCGCGTCGACATAATGGCGCATCAGGTGACGACGCCCGGGGGCACGAAAGTGGCGCTCACCAGCGCCGAATTCGATCTCCTCTATGCGCTGTGCGAACGGCCCAATCGCGTGCTGACGCGCGACCAGCTCATCGATCTCACCCATGGCCCGACCGCCGGCCCCTTCCAGCGCAGCATAGACGTGCTCATCAGCCGGCTGCGGCAGAAGATGGAGAGCGACCCGAAGAACCCGCGCTATATTCAGACCATCCGCTCGGAAGGCTATTTGTTCACGCCGCAGGTGGTGCGCGCGTGACACGGTTCTGGCGCGCGCTGCGGCCCGATCATCTCGCCGGGCAGATCGCCCTTCTGGTGCTCGCGTCCATCGTGCTGTTCCACCTCTGCGTGACGATCGCGGTGCAATTTTTCCACTATGGGCCGGGTGGCGGGCATGAGGGACGGGCGCCGCGGCCGCATGTCGCCTCGGTCGAGACCTCGGCCGCTCTCGCCTGGGCCTTCGATCTCGCCTCCCTCGACGATCGCGGCAGGCTCGTCGTCGCTTTCGACGATCTCGCCCATGGAATGCGGCCGAGCGTCTCCGCCGAGCGTCCGCCCGCGGCGCAAGCCGGCCGCAGCGAGCCTTCGCCGATCTCGCTGCGCGGGCGGCTATGGCCCGATGCGGAGGTCTTCGGCATAGCGCCCGATGGCCGTCGTCTCGCCATTGCGCTGCGCAAGGGCGGCTATCTGACGCTCACCCCGATCTCGCGCCAATTGCGACGGGACGCGTTCGGCGAGGACGGCCCGCGCGGCCCGCCGCCGGATGATTTTTTCGGCGCGCCGGGAGGCCCCGCGCCTCCGCAGCCACCGAGCTGCCCGGCGCCTACGCCCGATCTGCCGCATCTGTTGGGCATCTGGCTCGCCTCGGCGTTCTTCTTCCTCATCTGCGCCGCCATTTTGACGCTGTGGACGTCGAGCGCGGTCGTCGCGCCGCTCGTCGAGCTCGCCCACAGGGCGGAGAAATTCCCGAGCGAGTCCTGCGAGAGCGAGCTGCTGGTGGAAAAAGGCCCGCAGGAGGTGCGCGACCTCACCCGCTCGCTCAACCGCATGCAGGCGCGCATCTATTCGATGATCGCGGCGCGCTCGCGCGTGCTGGCGGCGATCAGCCATGATCTGCGCACCATCATCACGCGCATGCGGCTGCGGGCCGAATTCATCGACGACGAGGCCTTGCGCGCCAAAATGCTGCACGACGTCGAGCTCATGGATTCGATGCTCTACAAGAATCTGCTTTTCCTGCGCGAGGAGCGCTACCGCCACACGCAGGAGATCGTCGATCTCGACAGCGTGCTGCAGACGGTGACCGATCAATTCGCCGATCTCGGCCATGACGTCGCCTATGAGGGCGATGGGCGGCGCATGGTGATCGGCTCGCTCGTCGATCTGCAGCGCGTCTTCGCCAATCTGGTCGAGAACGCCGTCGCCCATGGGCGCCGTGTGGTCATATCGGTGGCGCGCGGAGGCGAGGAGAGCGTCCAGATCGACGTCGCCGACGACGGCCCCGGCATTCCCGACGCGGAAAAGGCCGAGGTCGTCGAGCCTTTCGTGCGCGGCCGGCCGGGACGCAATCTCAACGAGCACGCCGGCTTCGGCCTCGGCCTCTCCATCGTGCGCGCCTTGGTCGAGGAGGCCGGCGGCTCGCTGCGCCTGCTGGACCGCGAGCCGCATGGCCTCATCGCGAGAGTGACGCTGCGGCCGGCCGAAAAAGCCGAGGCGGAGGCGGCCTGATCGGCGCCCGCGCCTGCGCTGTCTGGTCGCGGCCCCTCGGCGCGACCCGCGATTCTCGGCGGCGCGGATTCGTGGTCTCATGTCTCTTCTGCGAGTCGGGCGACGCGCCCGCTCTCGCGACGAGCCGGAGGAGCCCCGCATGAAACTCTCGCGCCACCTCTTTCCGTCGCTGGCCCTGCTCGCGGCTTTTTGCGCGCCGGCCGCCGCCGCCGACGCCGCCCATGGCAAGCGCATCGCCGAGCGCTGGTGCTCCGCCTGCCATGTGGTGACAAGCGCCCAAAAGACCGCCAACGCCGACGCCCCCTCCTTCGCCGACGTCGCCCAGCGCCGGACAGACGCCAAGGCTCTGGCCAATTTCCTGGTCGATCCGCATCCCAAAATGCCGGACATGCATCTCTCGCGGCGCGAGATCGACGATATCGTCTCCTATATCCGCAGCCTCGACCTTCGCCCGCGCGCCCCCGAGCCGGGCATAGACCGCTATGAGCGGCCGAAGAACGGGTGACGCGACAGAGGCGGAGACGCCGCAGTGACGCCAACGAGGCGAGGCCATGCGCGCGTCTCGAACGCCAGTTGCGGAAGAGGCGATCACGGCCGATAACTCGCCGCCGAGCGATCGATCGAATGGCCGTGGTTAGAGAATGGAATGTCGTTTCCTTGGAATGAGCATGTAATCGGCGGGCAAACCTACTCTCTCGCGCATCTGAAACCGTTCACGATGCCGGTGACGCCGAAGGCCGAAGGCGCGCCGACTTACAAGCTCTACGTCTCATTCGGCATCCATACTGTCTCGAAAGAATGGGACGCAGCCCACCCTGCCGATCACACGATCGAGTTCGGCGCAGAAGCGCGGTGCTTCTGCCCAATCCGGCATGGGCATTCCCTATATCTGCCGACGATCGTGCGGCAGGCGTCCGCCGGCAAGGCATATTTCAGCCAGCGTCAGAACTTTCTCTTGATCGAAAACCTTCCGGGCCTCGACGGTCCATATGCCGTGTTCTTCAATATAGAGCGCTCGAAATCAGCGAGCTTCGACGCGGCTATGTTCGTGGTCAGCGCTTATGAGAAACCTAATCTACCCAAAAACCTGCCCAGAATAACATTCGCGACTCTGGTGTCGAAAACGGCCCGAGGCGAGGCTGTCACGCGGCCAAAAAAATAGCCCCCTGCTCAGGAGGCTATTTTTGTGCGAGTATCCCGTTGCCCCCGCGCGCCGCGGGTCTCTCACGAGAGGGTGTGCTGTTTTTCGCTCGCCATCAGCGACAGAGGATATTTAGCACCGAGCCGCGCTGATTTCAATCGCCCCTTCCCCGCTGGACCCTCGCCGCGCGAGGCCCTAATCAGTCCCGATCGCTCCACGGGACCAAAAAACCATGGCCTATGCGGTCAAGGAAGCCTTCAAGACGCTGCAGGGGGAGGGCCGCCATTCCGGGCGGGCCGCCGTCTTCTGCCGTTTTGCCGGCTGCAATCTGTGGAGCGGCCGCGAGGCCGACCGGGGAGCCGCCGACTGCCGCTTCTGCGACACGGATTTCGTCGGCGTCGACGGCGAGAATGGCGGGAAATTCTCGGGCGCCGAAGCCCTCGCCGCCCATTTGGCGCATCTTTGGGGGGAAGGCCGCGAGCGGCGTTTCGTCGTCTTGACCGGCGGCGAGCCCCTGTTGCAAATCGACGCCGCGCTTCTCGATGCGCTCCACGCCGAGGGTTTCGAGATCGCGGTCGAGACCAATGGGACGCTTCCCGTCCCGCCTACGGTCGACTGGATCTGCGTCAGCCCCAAGGCGGGCGCGCCGCTGGTCCAGACCAGGGGCGACGAGCTCAAGCTCGTCTATCCGCAAAAAGGCGCCGAGCCGGAGCTGTTCGAGGGGCTCGCCTTCGACCATTTCCTGCTCCAGCCCATGGACGGGCCGGAGAGTTTGCGCAATACGAAGGCGGCGATCGACTATTGCCTCGCGCATCCGCGCTGGCGGTTCTCGCATCAGACGCATAAGGCCATCGGGGTGAAATGACGGTTCTGTTCGAAGTCTATCGGGAGTTCTGCTTCGAGGCGGCGCACGCCCTCTACGACCCGGACCACCCGACCGGCGGCAAATACCGCAATCTGCACGGGCATTCCTTCCGCGTGCGGGTGACTTTGCGCGGCCCGCGCCAGGACGGCGAGGAATGGGTCATGGATCTCGGCAAGCTCGGCGCGCGGCTGCAGCAGCTGCGCGAGCGGCTGGACCATTCCTTCCTCAACGAGCTGGAAGGCCTCGGCAAGCCGACGCTCGAGAATTTGTGCGTCTATATATGGAACGACCTCGAGCCCGCGCTGCCGGCGATCCACGAGGTCGGCATTTTCCGCGACACCTGCAATGAAGGCTGCGTGCTGAAGAAGCAGTGAGGGCGCTGCCCTCCCCTTTCACACATCGCGAAACGGCGCGCCGCCGTCTTGGCCGGGCTTGTCCCGGCCATCCACGCCAAGCAGCTGACAAAAACAAATGAAAGCGCCCGCCGTCGACGGACTCGTCCCGTGGCGGGCGCGCCCGCCGGAGCTTCGGCGTCACGCCGAACGTTCAAGACGCCGCGGGGGCGAGGAGGTAGAATCGCGAGACGTCCTCGGCTTCCGTAAGCCGTCGGACCGCGTCCCGCCCATTTGCAAATCCGCGCGAAAAATTGCAGTTTCGCGCCAGATTTGGACGGCCGCCCTCCCCGCGGCCGCGCCCCAAAGCCGACAACCCCCATAGCTCCGTCATCCGGCCGACGCTCGTCGGCGCGGCGGCGCGTTTTTCGCTCTGCGCTCGCGCGGCGACTATAAAGGAGACAATCGCGTGAGCCTCGCTTGCGGGATCGATTTCGGAACCTCCAACTCCTCCGTTGGCTATATGGCCGAGGGCGAGCCGAGGCTCGTTCCGCTCGAGGGCGACAGCGTCTCGCTGCCGAGCGCGATCTTCTACCCCGCCTATGGCGGCAAGCTCGGCTTCGGCCGCTCCGCCATCTCGCTCTATATCGACCGCGAGAATGGCCGTCTGTTTCGCGCCATCAAGAGCATTTTGGGCGGCTCGCTCATTCACGAGACCACCGCCGCCGGCGGCAAGCGCGTCGCCTTCACGGCGATATTGGGCAGCTTTCTGCGCCATTTGAAGGACAAGACCGAGCTGAGCGCCGGCGCGCCGATCGACAACGCCGTGCTCGGCCGCCCGGTCTTCTTCGTCGACGACAATGAGGCCGCCGATCGCACCGCGCAGGAGCAGCTCGCCGCCGCCGCCCGCGCGCAGGGCTTCAAAGAGGTGCTCTTCCAATATGAGCCCATCGCCGCCGCGCTCGATTACGAGCGGCGCATCGAGCGGGAGGAGATCGCGCTGATCGCCGATATTGGCGGCGGCACCTCCGATTTCTCCATTGTGAAGGTCTCGCCGAAGAATCGGCGCAAGATCGACCGCAAGGACGATATTCTCGCCAATTCCGGCGTCCATGTCGGCGGCACCGATCTCGACTATCGGCTGAGCCTCAAGCAGGTCATGCCCTTGTTCGGCTATCAGACGCGGCAGCGGAAACGCCCCGAGCTCGATCTGCCCAATGGCTATTTCCACGATCTCGCGCAATGGCATCGCATCGCCTTCCTCTACAACAACAAGACGCTCGAGGAATTGAAGCAGCTGCGCGCCATCGCCGGAGAGCCGGAGAAGGTCGAGCGATTCATCAAGGCGATCGATGATCGCGCCGGCCATCGCGTCGCGGGCGATGTGGAGGAGGCGAAGATCGTCCTCTCGGAGGCGGCGACGGCGATGATCGACCTCGCCTATCTGGACGAGGCGCTGCTGATCGAAACATCGCGCGCGCTGTTCGAGGAGACGATCGCCAATGAATGCCGCAAGCTCACCGATTGCGTCGCGCGCTGCCTGAGGGCGGCGGGCGTGAAGGCGGCGCAAGTCGATACGGTGTTCTTCACCGGCGGCAGCACTTTCATTCCGGCGATCGAGCGCGCCTGCCTCGTGCATACGCCGCAGGCCAAGATCGTCCGCGGCGATAAATTCGCCAGCGTCGGCGTCGGGCTGACGATCGATTCGGGATTGAAATTCGGCTGAGCCGCGCTCAGCCCGCCGCGGGAAATTCGGCGGCGCCGGACAAATCCACCTCCACGCGCAGCCCGCCGAGCGCCGAGCGCGAGAAGCGCATATCGGCGCCATAGGCGTCGAGAACATCCTGCACGATGGCGAGGCCGAGGCCGGCGCCGCCGGTCTCGTCGAGCCGGCCGCCACGACGGCGGATCAGCGCCTCGCTGCCCTCCGGCAGGCCCGGCCCGTCATCCTCGACGATAAAAACGCCGCCGCCGAAAGAAACGCAGATGCGCTCGCGCGCGTGGCGGGCGGCGTTCTCCATCAGATTGCCGAGAATCTCCATCAGATCGACGCGATCCACGGCGATGCGCGCTTGGGGCGCGATGCGCATGTCGAAACGCGCCTCGGTCCCCGCCGAGGCGAGCGTGCGCGCCAGCGCGTCCACCACTTCGGCGACCGGCGTCGGCGCGCCGCCGCGCGCGACGCCGCGGCTGCGCGCCCGCGCCAGCTCGCGCGCGACATGGCGATGCATGGCGTCGCCGATGCGATCGAGCGAGCGCGCGATCTCGGTCTCGCCCCTCTCGCGCAAGAGCCGGGCGTCGGCGGCGAGCGCGGTGAGCGGCGTCTTCAAGCCATGGGCGAGATCGGAGGCGCGATTGCGCGCGCGCTCGATTTCCTTGTCGCGCTCGTCGAGCAATCCGTTCACCTCGTCGATGAGCGGCCACACCTCCGGCGGCGCCGGCGAATCGAGCCGGCGACGACGCCCCTTGGCGATCTCGCCCACCGCCGCGCCGAGGCCCACGAGCGGCGCGAGGCCGAGCCCGACCTGAATCCAGGTGGCGAAGGTCAGGCCGATCGCGATGAGAAGGAGCGCGGCGAACAGCTCGGCCGCAAAAGCGTCCCGCGCGCGGGCGACGCCGGAGAGATCGAGCGCCACCAGCACGCGCAGGCGCGACGCCGCCGTCCCGCCGAGAGCGACGCAACGCTCGCCGCCGAGCAGAGCATTGCCCCAAGGCCCGCGCATACGATGATAGGCGATGCGCTCGCCGCTCTCGCAACGGCCGGAGATTTCCAGCGTCTCGTCGCCGAGCGAGGCGGAACGCTCAACATCGCTTCTGTCGTCGCCCGCCACCTGCCAATAGAAGCCCGAACGAAAGCGCGCGAAACGCGGGTCCGGCGTCGCGGTGATGACGCGCAGCCGTCCATCGGAGTCGACCGCGAGATCGGAGACGAGCTGACGGACATAGGTCTCGATGTCGTCGTCCATCGTGCGCTCGACATGATGCTCGAACAGCAGCACCAGCACGAAGCCGGCGAGCGCCAGCGCGCCGGCGATGGCGGCGGCTCCGAAGAGAAACAGCCGCAGGCGCAGCGAGCGCGTTCTCATCGGTCGAGATCGGGCATAGAATAGCCGAAGCCGCGCTTGGTCTCGATCGCCTGCGCGCCGAGCTTCTTGCGCACGCGGCCGATCAGCACTTCCACGGCGTTGGAGCTCTGCTGGTCATGGCCATAGACATGCTCGGCGAGATCCGATTGTGGAACCACCTGCCCGCGACGATGCAGAAGATAAGCGACGAGACGATATTCGATCGCCGTGAGCTCGACCGTATTGTCGTCGACCTTGATGGTCATGCTGCGCTCGTCCAGCGAGAGCGCGCCATTGCGCGTCACCGAGGAGGCGTGGCCGGCCGAGCGGCGAATGACGGAGCGCAGCCGCGCCAGCAATTCCTCGGGCTGAAACGGCTTGGGCAGATAATCGTCGGCGCCCGCGTCTATGCCGGCGACGCGCTCGCTCCAGGAGCCGCGCGCGCTCAAGGCCAAGACCGGCATGCGGCGGCCCTGCTCGCGCCAGCGCTCCAGCACGGCGAGCCCGTCGAGCCCCGGCAGGCCGAGATCGAGAATGACGGCGGCGAAATTCTCCGTATCGCCGAGAAACCAAGCCTCCTCGCCATTGGCGACGCTGTCGACGACATAACCCGCCGCGCGCAGAGCTTTCGCCACATCGCGGGAAATGCGCTCGTCGTCTTCCACCAGCAAAATTCGCATGTCACAGGGCTGCGGTGCTATGCTCCGCTCGAATTTGGTCGTCGCGTCAGCGTCGAGTTCGAGCTCGTCAGCTTTTCGTCAGCTTCGATAAGCGAAATTGCGCGTAGACGCAAAGACCGGTTCCAGGCGGAATGAACATACAAAAGTTTCAGCATCTTGCCGTCATCGTCGGACTGGCCGGCGCGCTCCTCGCGAGCGCGGCCCGCGCCGCCGACGAGGTCTCCATCCCGCTGCGCGAGCAGGACATTCAAGCCGCGGGCATAGAAACGAAGCCGGTGGAGAAAAGCTCCGGCTCCGACGAGCTCGTCGTTCCTGGAACCGTGACGGTTCCGCCGCAGCAATTGCGCATGGTGGCGACGCCCGCCGCCGGCCTCGTCGAGACACTGCTGGTCTCGCCGGACGAGGAGGTGAAAGCCGGCGATCCGATCGCGACCCTCAAATCCTCCGAGCTGATCGAGGCGCAGCGCGCCTTTCTGCAGGCCGCCGCCGACGCCGCGCTCGCCAGCGAGAAGCTGCGCCGCGACGAGCAGCTGCACAAAGAGCGCATCATCGCCGAGCGCCGCCTTCTGGTGACGCGCGCGGAAGCCGCGCAGGCGCGCTCCGTGCTGGACGAGCGCGGCCAATTGCTGGCGCTGGACGGCATGAGCGAGCAGGCGATCGAATCGCTGCGCAAGGAACGCAAGCTCGGCGCCGCGCTCACCGTGCGCGCGCCCATGTCCGGCGTCATTCTCCAGCGCCATGCGACGGTGGGCGATCGCCTGATGGCCTCGGCGCCGCTCGTCACCATAGCGCGGCTCGATCCCATCTGGGTCAATCTGCAAATTCCCATCGGCCGCGCCGGCGGGCTCGATCGCACGGATAAGGTCGTGCTGCCGAGCCATGGCGTCGAGGGAAAGCTGATCCGCATCGGCCGGACCGCCGATCCGGCGACGCAATCCATCACCGCGGTCGCGGAATTCTCGCCCGGCAAATCGCCGATTCGCCCCGGACAGGCGGTGCAGGCTATTCTGCGCATCAAAGGAACCGGCGGGACGCTCTGGCGCGTGCCGGCCGACGCCGTGGTCCATTTCCGCGACAAAGACTGGGTATTTCTGCGCTCTGCGGATGGTTTCCGCGCCGTGCCGGTCAATCTCGTCTCGGAGACGCCGCAATATGCGTCGATCCAAGGACCGCTCGCCGTCGCCGATCAGGTGGCGACGCGAGGCATGCTGACGCTGCTCGCCGAGCTTGCGGCGAAAGACCCGAGCGCTAAGTGAGCGAAACGCGACATGCTCGATAAACTCATCAAAGCGGCGCTGGGCCAGCGGCTCCTGGTCTTTCTCGCGGCGATCGCTCTCGCCGCCTGGGGCGCGCACGCCTATTCCAAGCTGCCGATCGACGCTTTTCCGGATGTCGCGCCGGTGCAGGTGCTGGTCTCCATGCGCGCGCCCGGCCTGACGCCGGAGGAGCTGGAGAACCGCGTCACCGCGCCCATCGAGATCGCCGCGCGCGGCATTCCAAATCTCGTGCGCATGCGCTCGACGACGCGCTATTCCGTGGCGCTGCTCACTTTCGAGTTCGGCGAGGGCACGGATATTTTCTGGGCGCGCACGCAAGTGAACGAGCGCCTCGCCTCGGTCGCCGATCAGCTGCCGGCGGGCGCCTCGGGCGGCCTCGCGCCCATCGTCACGCCGCTCGCCGAAATGCTGATGTTCACCATCACCGGCGGCGGCCTCACGCCGACAGAGCAGCGCAGCCTCGTCGATTGGACCATTCGTCCCGCATTGCGCGGCCTGCTCGGCGTCGCCGACGTCAATGTGCTCGGCGGCTATGTGCGCACTTTCGAGGTCGCGCCCTCGCCCTCCGCCATGGCGGCGCGCGGCATCACCGTGAAGATGCTGAAGGACGCGCTCGAGGAGAACAACCGCAACGACGGCGCCGGCCGCGTGCGCGATGGCGAGGAAGCGCTGCTGGTGCGCGCCGAGGGACGGCTGCGCACGCTCGACGACATACGCTCGGTCGTCGTCGCCGCGCGGCCGACCGGAATCGTGCGCGTCGGCGATGTGGCGGATGTGCGCAATGGCGCGCTGGCCCGCAATGGCGTCACCACGCGCAATGGCGAGGACGAGGCCGTATGGGCGCTGGTGCTTGGCCTGCGCGGCGCCGACGCCAGCACGGTCGTTTCCGGCGTCAAGGCCAAGCTCGAGGAGCTGAAGCCGCGCCTGCCGGAAGGCGTGAAGGTCGAGATTTTCTACGATCGCAGCGAGCTCATCTCCAAAGCCGTGTGGACGGTGCAGAAAGTGCTGATCGAGGCCATCGTCCTCGTCGTCATTCTGCTGTTCCTCTTCCTCGGCAATCTGCGCGCGGCGCTGGTCGTCTCGCTGATCCTGCCGCTCGCCGCCCTCTCCACCTTCGCCATCATGCGGCTCTATGGGCTCTCGGCCAACATCATGTCGCTCGGCGGCCTCGCCATCGCCATCGGCATATTGGTCGATTGCGCCGTCGTCGTCGTCGAGAATGTCGAGCATCGCCTCGCCGGAATGGAAAAGGCCGACCTGCAAGACCGCGTTCGCATCACCTATGAGTCGACGCGCGAGGTCGCCGGCCCGCTCGTCTCCGGCGCGGTCATCATCATCACCGTCTTTTTGCCGCTGCTCTCGCTCGAGGGGCTCGAGGGGCGGCTATTCGCGCCGGTCGCGCTCACCATCGCCTTCGCCATGGGCTCGGCGCTCATTCTCTCGCTCACCGTGGTGCCGGCGCTCGCCGCCAGTCTGCTGCGCGCAGGCGGCAGCGACGAGCCCTGGCTGGTGCGCAAAATCTCCGCCTTCTACGATCCGCTGCTCGAGCGTGCGCTGCGCCGGCCTATGGTCGTCGGCGCGGCCGTGACCATCGGCCTCGCTCTGGCGCTGCTCGCCTCCAATCACATCGGCCAGACCTTCATGCCGGTGATGGACGAAGGCACGCCGGTCATCACCGTGCGCAAGCATCCGACCATCAGCGTCGATATGACCGCCGAGACCGACATGCGCATAGAGCGCGCGCTGATGGCGCGCGTGCCGGAGATCAAGGGCGTGATGGCGCGCGCCGGCGCCGACGAGCTCGGCATCGACCCCGTCGGCCTCAATGAGACCGACATGTTCCTGACGCTCGCGCCGATGGACAAATGGCGCGAGCCCAACATGGCCTGGCTGCTCGGCGAGATGCGCCAGGTGCTCGACACATTCCCCGGCATTTCCTACGCCTTCTCGCAACCGATCGACATGCGCGTGCAGGAGATGATCATCGGCGCGCGCGGCGATGTGGTGGTGAAGGTCTTCGGCGACGACATAGACGAGCTGAACCGCCTCGCACGCGAGATCGCCGGAACATTGCGCAAGATCGAAGGCTCGCGCGACGTCTTCGCGCTACAGAATGACGGCATGCGCTATCTCACCGCGCGCATCGACCGCCTGGCCGCCGGCCGCCTCGGCCTCAACGCCAGCGATATTCAGGACGGATTGCGCGTATGGGTGGACGGCACGCAGGTCGGCCTCGTGCTCGAAGGCCCGGTCCGCACGCCGCTCGTCATACGCGGCGATCCCGTCTCGCGCCGCTCGCCGGTGGATTTCGCACGCGTGCCGGTGGTGTCCGGCGACGGCAAGGTGGTGGAATTGTCGCAGCTCGCCGACATACGCGCAGAGAACGGCCCTATACAGGTCATTCGCGAGGAGGCGCGGCGCTACGCCACCGTGCTCTCCAATGTCACGGGGCGCGATCTCGTCGGCTTCGTCGACGAGGCCAAGGCCGCCGTCGCCAAGGAGGTGCATACGCCGCCGGGCTATGAGCTGGTGTGGGGCGGTCAGTTCGAGAACCAGCAGCGCGCCTCGGCGCGGCTCGCCATCGTCGTGCCGCTGGCGCTGGGGCTCATCTTCCTGCTGCTCTATCTCACCTTCGGCTCCATGTCGCAGGCGGCGCTGGTCTTCTGCAATGTGCCTTTCGCGGCGATCGGCGGCGTCATCGGCCTTTGGCTCTCCGGCGAGTTCCTCTCCGTGCCCGCTTCCGTCGGCTTCATCGCGCTCATCGGCATCGCCGTGCTCAATGGCGTGGTGCTGATCTCCTATATCAACAAGCTGGTCGCCGAGGGCCGCGCCGTGCATGACGCGGTGCGCGAAGGCGCCCGGCGCCGCATGCGCCCGGTGCTGCTCACCGCGACCATCGCCGCGCTCGGCCTCGCGCCCTTCCTCTTCGCCAAGGGTCCGGGCGCGGAAATCCAACGGCCGCTCGCCATCGTCGTCATCGGCGGCCTCGTCACCGCCACCGCTCTCACGCTGCTGCTCTTGCCCATTCTCTACGATCGCTTCGACTTCAAGCGTCTGCTGCGCAAGCGCGCCGCGACGCAGCCCGCCGTCACCACGGCGCCGGATTCCCGCTGGCGGATTCAGCGTCGATGAAAACCATGCGTTGCCTTCCTCCGCTTCTTTCGACCACGCTCGTCCTTCTTCTCGCCGCGAGCGCGGCCGCGCAGACGCAGCCCAAGCTCACCGTCTCGCCGCTGCCGCCGGGCATAGAGGCGAAGGCGAAGGCGAAACCAAAGCAGAAGCCGCCGGGCAAGCCCTTCGGCCTCGTGCTCACGCGTCATCTCGATCAGGCGATCGGCATAGATGCGCAGAGCGCTGCGCTGGAGGCGCAACGCCGCGCGGTGGCCTCGCGCTACGCCCAGGCCAATTCCTTCACGCCCGGCTCGCCCTTCTTCGGCGGCTCGCGGCAGGAACGCGTCAAAGGCAATGTGCAGGGCTATCGCGAATCCGAGCTCGAGATCGGCATGCCGATCTGGCTGCCGGGAGAACGCGAAGCCTATGAGCTCAATGTCACCGCCGGCGTCGCCGAGATCGTCGAGCGTCTGGCGCTGCGTCGGCTCGATGTCGCGGCGCTGGTGCGCGACGCCTGGTGGACGGCGCAGCGCACGGCGAAAGACGCGGCCGTCGCGCGCGATCGTCTGGCGACGGCGCGCGATATCGGCAATGACATGAAGCGGCGCGTCGAGCTGGGCGAGAACGCCGCGCAAGACGAATTGCTCGCGCGCAACGAAACGCTGGCCGCCGAGACGGAAGTGGCGCAGACCGACGCCGCCGCCAAGGCCGCGCGCGCCGCCTATGAGGTGCTGACCGGCGGCGGGACGCCGGACGGAACGCTGGAGGCGCCATTGCCGGCGCGCCCGCTGGAGGATCATCCCGCGCTGCGCGCGCCGATCGCCGCGCTCGGCAAGGCGCAGGCGCAGATGCGGCTGATCGAGACCGGCTTCATCGACAATCCGGAGATCGCCGTCTTCGGCCGCAATGAGCAAGGCACCGATCCCGCCGCCGAGGATCCGATCCGCTCCCATAACAATACCGTCGGCGTGCGCTTTCGCATTCCGCTGCCGACGCCCGGCCGCAATATTCCGCGCATCGCCGAGGCGCAGGCGGAATTCGATCGCGCCAACGCCGAATTCGGCCGCGCGCAGAGGTACGTCGCCGCGGAGATCAACGCCGCCCGCGCCGCCGTCGCCGCAGCGCGACGCGCGGACGGCCTCTCGGCCAAGCGTCTCGCCGTGGCGAGCGAGCAGTTCGATCTCGCGCGGCGCTCCTTCCGGCTCGGCGAGATCAACGCTTTCGATCTCTATCGCGTGCGCCAATTGCAGCTCGACGCGCAGCGCGCGCGGGCGAGCGCGGCCATCGATCTCGGCGTCGCATTGTCGCGCCTCAACCAAGCCTTCGGCTACGCGCCGACTCTGTGACGCGTTTTCCCTCTCCCCGCGCGGGGAGAGGGTCAGGGTGAGGGGCCTGGGCTTTTTATCCGCAACGGAAAGCGCCCCGAGCCCCTCATCCTCACCTTCTCCCCGCAAGCGGGGAGAAGGAGGCGGCCGGCGCCGCGCGAAGCCGAAATTACCCCTCGAGCCCCAGCGCCTGCCGCACCTTGGCGGAATAGCCGTAGAGATCGCCGCGCAATTGCAGGCGTCCCGCCTCGTCCACGAAAGCGGTGAAATATTCGATGTGGATCGGCAGCGGCCGCGAAAGATTTATGTAGCGCTCATTGCCGCCGACGAGCTTGCGCACGCGCTCCTCCGGCCAGCCGCTGCCCGGCCCCAGCACCGCCTCGGCGAGGCGGAAGGGCTGATCCACGCGCACGCAGCCATGGCTCAGAGCGCGATGCGCCGAAGCGAACAGCGCATGATTGGGCGTGTCGTGCAGATAGACGGAGAAATCGTTCGGGAACATGAATTTGATGCGCCCGAGCGCATTGGATTCGCCAGGCTTCTGCCGCACGAAAGTCTGCCCCTTGCGCGTGATCACCTCATAGCCGCGCGCGGCTATGGCGCCGAGGTCGCCGCCGAATTTGGGCAGCATCTCCTTCGTCAAAATCGACGGCGGCACGTTCCAATAGGGATTGACGATGATGAATTGCATTTTGTCGGAGAACACCGGCGTCGGCGTGCCCTCCTTGCCGACGATGACGCGGGCGCGATGCGCGACATGTCCGTCGCGCACCAGAGCCAGCTCGAAATCGGGAATGTTCACCTCTATGCGGCTCTCGCCGAGCTCGCGCGGCAGCCAGCGCCAGCGCTCCATATTGGCGATGATCTCCGCCTCCACCTGCGCATTGGAACGGCGCGGCGGCGCGCTCGGCGCCTCGCGGCCCGGGGCGGCGTCATGCGCGACCGAATGCGCGGCCTCGGCGAAACGCCTGTCGAGCTCCGGCAGGCCGGCGCTGCGCAGCTCCACGAGCTTTCCCCGCAGCGCGCGATAGCCTTCATGCGGCGGATTATAGTCTTGCAGAAGATCGCCTGCGCGCGATCCTGCGGCGGCGATCGTCGCGATCACGGCGCCGGCCTCCGGCAGAGCGGGATGCGCGCCGATGAGACGCGACAGGCGCCGCGGATCGATGCGCCCGCCGGAGGCCTGAGCCGCATAGGCGACGACGGCCTCCGACAATGCGAGCTCATCCGCATCGCCGCCGAGCTTCGTCTCCGAAGGATAGGCCAGGCCGCGCAGATCGAGACCATCGTCGCGCGCGCGGCTCAGCCGCTCTATCGCGGCCGGCGCCGAGGCGCGCCAGGCGCCGCCCTCGCGCCACAGCGGCTTAAAGGCGCGCTGCGCATAAAAGGCGGCGACCGCTTTGCGCCGCGCGCGCTGCTCTAATCCACGCGCCGCGCCGGCCCATGAGTCGAGCGCGAGCGCGAAAGCTCGCTGCTCCTCGCTGAGCAGCGCCTCGGCGACATCGAAGCCGCCAACGACGGGAAGCACGGCGAGCGCGGTGGAGTTGACGATAGGAAGCAGCGCCGATGCATTCGGCGGCGCGAGGATGTCGGCCGGCGGCTCTTCCATGCGCAGCCAGGAAACCTCGAGCTGCCGCACCAGTGGCGGCGGCGCGACGGTGAGCGGCGCGCGGAAAGGCGCGCGCGGCTCGGCGGCGGCGCCCGAGGACGAACCGAGTCCGACTGCGAACGCCAGAACGGACGCACGCGCGAAACTGCCGCGGAACACCATGCTCATCTGCCTCACGCCACCGGGCGGCGCCCTGCTGTCGAGCAGGCGGCCGCTCACCAATGCTCACGCGCGCCGCTCTCGACTCGCGCCTTACGTATATTAACGTAAACGGGTTAATGCTTGGAATAGCTTGCCCGCCCCGCCACAAAGATTGCTTTTCCATTAACGACGCGGCGGCGACGGAGTCGAGTTGCGGCTATCGCGCGCCCGTCTCGCAATTAGCTGGGCGCGACTTTTTGTAGCCGCCGCGCTTTCCGCCGCAAATTCAATTCGCTCGAGCGCTTCGCGCCATTCTGCCGCATGCGCGCGCAATTGTCGGCGATGAAAACGCGGCGCAGTTTTCTCCTCGGCGATGCGCTGCGTCGTCGTCACAAGAAAAATTGCACTGAGGGAGAATCGTCATGCACAGCAATGCGGAGCTCTTCAAAGCCGTCGCCGGCATCGTCGGCGCGCTCGCCTTTTTCATCGTCGTCCTTCACCAGCTCACCCGCCTGATCGGCTGAGAGCCTTCTCCTCGCGCGACTTCCCGGAGCGCCCCCCGGCGTCTCCGGGATTTTTCAAATCACATAGATGCGGTCCGGCAGCTCCTCATGGCCGCCGGGCGGCACATGTTTGGACAAGAGCCGCGCGCATTCGCCGATCGCATCGACGAAACCATCGGCGATGCGCCCCTCGCGCACGCGCGCAAGCAGAAGATCGAGCGCCGCGCGCCAATCCTCCTGCGGTATTTTCGCCGCTATCCCTTCGTCCGCGACGATGCGCGCATAGCGCTCGCCGAGCGAGACGAAGATCAGCACGCCGGTGCGCTCTTTGGTCGCCGAAACGCCGCGCGTGAAAAATTGCTCGATCGCCGCGCGATGTGCGCGCTCGCGCTTGACGAAGCGCGGCGTCAGCGCGAGCCGCAAGGGCGGCAGCGAAAAGAGCAGCGCCGCGCCGATGAAGACGAGAATCTGAATGGCGAGAATGAGCCGCACGCCGAGCTCGGTGAAAAAGACGAGCGGCCATGGCGCGATGAGCGCGATGAGCGCCGCCAGCAGCGGCGGCACATAGGCGTAATCGGAGGAGCGGCGCGCCAAAACGCAGACGATCTCCCCCGCCGTGCGCCGCTCGGCGGCGGCGATCGCCTCCGCTATGCGCTCTTTATCCGCATCTGAAATCGGCATCACCAATCCCCCGAGGCGCCGCCGCCGCCCGACGAGCCGCCGCCGCCTGAAAATCCGCCGCCGCCATCGCCCCAGGAGGAACCGCCGCCGCCCCAGGAGGAGCCGCCGGACCAGCTGTCGTTCGACGGCGGAAAATAGACGATCGGCCCGCGCCCGCCGCGATAAATGCGCCGCCCGCCGCCGCGGGCGTTGGCCAGCATGGAGAAGAAGACGAACATGAAGAGCAGGAAGATGATGAAAGGCACGATCTCGTCGAAGCCGGGCTCCGAATGTTCGGCGCGCACTTTCACGCGCTTCTCCCATTCGGCGGAATCGCCGCTCAGCACCTCGATGATTCCATCGACGCCGCGCTCGATTCCGGCGCCGAAATCGCCGGTCTTGAACTTCGGCGTCACCGCCGTCGCGATGATGACTTTGGAGAGCGCGTCGGTGAGCGTTCCCTCGAGCCCATAGCCGACCTCTATGCGCATCTTGCGCTCATTGGGCGCGATGAGGAACAGCACGCCATTATTGACCTTCGCCTCGCCGAGCTTCCAGAAGCGGAACAGGCCATTGGCGAAAGTCTCTATATCCGTGTCCTGCAGCGACGGCACTGTGGCGACGACGAGTTGAATGCCCGACTTCTCCTCCAGCGCCTTCGACTTGGCCTCGACCTCCTGCCGCGCCGCCGGCGGAATAATATGCGCGTCATCGACGACGCGGCCGGTGAGCGCGGGGAAATCGAGCGCCGCGAAGGCGAGCGCCGGCAGCAGGAGAAAGACCAGCAGAGCGAGGCTTCGTGTCCCACGCATCGTGGCGAAGACGCCGCGGCGACGCGAAGGCCACGAAGGAAGCGACGGCATCAGCGGCGATCTCCCATAGAGCGTTTTCTAAAAAAAGCGATTCTAGAACTTCACCGTCGGCGCCTGCTCCGCGCCGGCGTTGGCGGTGAATTCGGCGAGCGGCTTGGTCCCGGCGAAGACGGTCTTGGCCCAGAGCAGCGTCGGGAAGGTGCGCAGCGATGTGTTGAACTCCCGCGCCGCCTGAATGTAATCGCGCCGCGCCACATTGATGCGGTTCTCCGTGCCCTCGAGCTGCGACTGCAAGGCAAGGAAATTGGTGTTGGATTTCAGATCGGGATAGGCCTCGCTGACCGCGAGCAGCCGCCCCAGCGCGCCGGAGAGCTGCGCCTGCGCCTCCTGAAACTGCTTCAATTTTTCCGGATCGGTGAGTTGCGAGACATCGACCTTGGCCTGCGAGGCGTGAGCGCGCGCCTCCGTCACCGCGGTGAGCACGTCCTTCTCATGCTTGGCGTAGCCCTGCACGGTGGCGATGAGATTGGGGATGAGATCGGCGCGGCGCTGATATTGCGCCTCCACCTCGGCCCATTTGGCCTTGGCTTCCTCCTCCTGAGTCGGAATCGTGTTGTAGCCGCAGCCCGAGAGGGAGAGCGCGAGGAAGAGAGCGGCCAGCAGAGACGGCCGGCGGAGGGAAAAATTCATCCGAAAGTCTCCTCATGACGTCATCCGCCCCACCGAACGGAGCGCGCCCATTACTTAGGCTGCACATGAAGGCTTGGGAAGTGCGGGCGACGCCGGAAAGGGGGAAGAGGCGTGGGTCGGTTTGGATTTCGGCTTGTGACCCAACGCGGACCTACCAGATCATGTGTTGAACCACATGACAAACTCCTGCGGGCGATAGTCGGCAAAATGTCGAATCGCCTCATCGTCATAGTGCAATGCCCGCAGGCCCTTGATAATGAAGCCAGGCAGAGGCTTACCATCGGGAATAGGAACTAAGATGTTGGGCAGATCTTGGTCTCCGCCGAAGTCGAAAGCATGTTTTCGTTCAGTAAGCGTTTCGGCCGCTCCCTGCTGAAAGTACAAAAGATGCCGCACGACGATCACAGCATCGATGTGGGGATAAGTTAACGGTAACCCATCAGCGGATTTAACGAACGTATTGGTTGTAAGAAGTCCCTGACTCGGCTCATGCACCAAACTCGTGATGGGTTCAAATATGAAGTCGTCCCATACGATCACGAGGACGCCGACTGTCTCTTTTTCTTCCGCGAAAGGAGCAAACTTTTCCTCGGCACTAGCAAGAAAATCCTTAATCGGGTTGTCCCGCGGCAGGGTTGGCTCCTGCTCTCCTGCTATCGCTTTGCGCATTTCCTTATCAAACATCCGTCCCGGGAACTGAGTTGGATTCTGAGAGCGAGCGTGCTGGTGAGAAAGCAGCGAAGGCGCCTTTACCTCAAACAGGAAGACTATTTCTGTGGTATCGACCTTCAGCTCGGGACGCTTACCATTTGGAGTAGCAGAAGGTTCATGTTGAAACGTGGTGCCTTCAGGCCACGGCAAATAAAGTATTTGCCGTAACACTAGAACTTCCGAGAGTTTCTGCATCAACATCTCGTAATCTGGTTTGTGCTTCTCCCGTCCGGATATCGAAGCGACATCCTCGATCAATGACCAGCCCAGCCCTGGCAGCTTTAATTCGCACTCCACGCATGCGGCGATCAGGTGAGCCACAAAGGGGTGCCTCGGGCCCCGAGCAAAGAGCCAGTGAAACCAGTGCCACGGACCGCTGATGATCCGTGGCGCTACGGTCTGATACATTCGTAGATGAAGTTCGATATCAGGATCAAATAAGTTCGCGTCCTCGGCCATCGGCACACCATTTTGTAGCAATCAGCATCATGTTTCGCGAATCCGGAGTGCGGCTTTTGTTATGACTGTACGGCTCAGCGGAACAATAATGACAACCCACGAGTACGAGCCAGAACAATTTCAGCATAGCGATTAGCTACGATTCGATGCAACAAATCGATCGCAAATGGCCTTCGGGCATACGTCAGCCCATGGCGCATCGCGGGAGTTTCACCCCAAGCCATTGCCTACGGACGCGATGAATCCAGCCGAACGGCCGTCGCTCTTTTCATGACGCTCCATTCGCACTAGCTTCGGGACCAGATTGCAGTTTTCATCGCGACTCGCGCTGCGCCGCGCAGCGCGACCCGTAGCGGAGCCTCTTTCATGTCGACGGAAACCGTTCTCCAATCCTTGGACGCCGATCTGCCCGCGGCCACGGATCGCCTCTTCGATTTTCTGCGCATCAAATCCGTCTCCACCGACCCAGCCTTCGCCGGGGAATGCCGCCGCGCCGCCGATTGGCTCGCCGGCCAGCTGCGCGAGCTGGGCTATGAGGCGAGCGTGCGCGACACGCCCGGGCATCCGATCGTCGTCGGCCACGCCAAGGCCAAGCGGCCGGATGCGCCGCATGTGCTGTTCTATGGCCATTATGACGTGCAGCCGCCGGACCCGCTCGACCTCTGGGTCAGCGATCCTTTCGATCCGCGGCTGGTGAAAGGCGACAAGGGCGAGGAGATCGTCGCCCGCGGCGCCTCGGACGACAAGGGCCAGCTGATGACCTTTCTCGAGGCCTGCCGCGCCTTTCAGCGCAATGGCGGCCTGCCCTGCCACATCACCTTCCTCTTCGAGGGCGAGGAGGAGACCGGCTCTCCTTCGCTGCCGGATTTCTTCGCCGCCAATCGCGAGGAATTGTCCGAGCCGGCGCTGGCGCTCGTCTGCGACACCGGAATGTGGAACGCCAAGACGCCCGCCATCACCACAATGCTGCGCGGCCTGGCGCAGGAAGAGGTGATCCTCACCGCCTCCGATCGTGATCTGCATTCGGGCATATTCGGCGGGCCGGTCGTCAATCCGATCCATGTGCTGGCCAAGATCGTCGCCGACCTCCATGACGCCGAGGGACGCGTCACGCTGCCGGGCTTTTACGACGGCGTCGCCGAGCTGCCGGAGGAGATCGCCGCGCAATGGCGCGGGCTGGAGTTCGACGAGAGCGCGTTTTTGAAGAGCGTCGGCGTCGCGCGCCCGGCCGGCGAGCGCGGCCGCAGCGTCATCGAGCAAGTGTGGTCGCGCCCGACCTGCGACGTGAACGGAATCATCGGCGGCTACACCGGCCCCGGCGCCAAAACGGTGCTGCCGGCGCAGGCGAGCGCGAAAATCTCCTTCCGCCTCGTCGGGACGCAGGACCCGGAGAAGGTGCTGGACTCGTTCCGCGCCTTCGTGCGCGAGCGCCTGCCGATCGATGTGCGCGCGGAATTCGTTCCCCATGGCGCCTCGCGCGCTCTGCAGCTGCCCTTCGGCTCCGAGGCGCTGACGCGCGCGCGGCGGGCCTTACAGGACGAGTGGGACAAGGAGGCGGCGCTGGTCGGCTGCGGCGGCTCCATCCCGATCGTCGGCGCATTCAAGCGCGATCTCGGCATGGACACGCTGATGATCGGCTTCGCGCTCGAGGACGACCGCATTCATTCGCCCAATGAAAAATACGCCTATAGCTCGTTCAAGAAAGGCTCCCGCTCCTGGGCGCGCGTGCTCGCCGCTCTGGCGGCGTGATATTCGCCAGCACGGCCGTCATCGCGAGCGAAGCGGAGCGATCCGGAGCCGCGAGGCGGTCCCTGGATCGCTTCGTCGCCCACGCTCCTCGCGATGACGTAGCGACGAAAGACCAGGGGAAAATCGCATGGGGCTTCGCGCGTCACGACCAGAGCCCCGGCCGGCGCGCGATTTCGCGCCGCTCTCCGAGCGCGAGGCGGCGACGCGCCTCGAGCGTTTCGGCCCCAATGAGCTGGAGCGGCCCGCACGCCGCTCATGGCTGCTGATCGCCCTCGCCGCGTTGCGCGAGCCTATGTTCGCGCTGCTGATCGTCGCGGCGCTGCTCTATCTCGCGCTCGGCGATATCGACGAGGGCCTGCTGCTCACAGCGGGCGCCTTTCTCTCCATCGGCCTCGTGGTGGCGCAGGAGACCCGCAACGAGAATGCGCTCGCCGCTCTGCGCAGCCTCGCCGCGCCCAGCGCGCGCGTGCTGCGCGCCGAGGGCGCGCGGCGCATTCCGGCGCGCGAGATCGTCCCCGGCGACATCGTGCTCGTCGGCGAGGGCGAGCGCGCGCCGGCCGATGGCGCGCTGCTGCGCGGCGATGTCCTCTCCGTCGACGAATCGGCGCTGACCGGCGAATCGGCGCCGGTCTGGAAAGCCCCCGCGACAATGGTCGATCCGCTGCTCGATCCCGAGCCCGGCGAGGAGGCGCCCTTTCTCTTCGCCGGAACGCTGGTGACGCTCGGCCAGGGCGCGCTGCTGACGACACGCACCGGGCGCGCGACGCGACTCGGCCGCATCGGCCGCTCGCTCGAGGCGATCGAGCCGGAGGAGACGCCGCTGCAGAAGAGCACGGGCCACGTCGTCGCCGTCCTCGGCGCGCTCGGCATCGGCTTCTGCCTCATCGTCGCGTTCGCCTATGGCCTCGCCTTCGGCGATTGGATTCAAGCGGGACTGACCGGCATCACCCTCGCGATCTCGCTGACGCCGGAAGAATTCCCCATGGTGCTGGCGGTGTTTCTGGCGCTCGGCTCCTATCGGCTCGCGCAGCGCAATGTGCTGGCGCGCCGCTCCGCCGTCATCGAGACGCTGGGCGCGACCGACGTGCTCTGCGTCGACAAGACCGGCACGCTGACCCAGAACCGCATGGAGGCGGCGTTTTTCCTGCGCGGCGCGGATATGTGGCGACGGAGCGACGCCGCAATGCCGCAGGCGATCGCGCCTCTCGTCGCCGCCGCCTTGCGCGCCAGCGCCGTCGATCCTTCCGATCCGATGGATCGGGCGCTGCATCGCCTGACCGGCGATTCGCCCGCCGGCGTGGTTCTGCGCAGCTTTCCGCTGCGGCCGGAGACGCTCGCCTTCATGCAGACATGGCGCGAGGCCGACGGCGGCGTCGCCACCTACGCAAAAGGCGCGCCGGAGGCCGTCGCCGGCCTCTGCCGCATGGGCGCGGATGCGCTGCGCCTTCTGACCGCGGAGGTCGCGACCATGGCGGCGCATGGGCTGCGCGTTCTCGCCGTCGCCACACATCGGGGGCCGTTGCCGAAGGAGGACGATCCCGGCTCGGGCGTCTTCGCGCTCGACGGGCTCGTCGGCTTTCTCGATCCGCTGCGCGAGGATGTTCCCAAAGCCGTGGCGCTCGCGGTGCGCGCCGGCATTCATGTGGTGATGATCACCGGCGATTATCCGGCGACCGCGCTCGCCATAGCGCGTCAGGCGGGAATAGAGGCGCAAAGCGGCGCGCTGAGCGGCGCCGAGATCGCCGCGCTGAGCGAGGCCGCTCTGGACGATGCGGTCGAGACGACACGCGTCTTCGCGCGCATTCGGCCGGAGCAGAAGCTCGCTCTGGTGGAGGCCTACAAGCGCAACGGCCATATCGTCGCCATGACCGGCGACGGCGTCAATGACGGACCGGCGCTGCGCGCCGCGCATGTCGGCGTCGCCATGGGCCAGCGCGGAACCGATGTCGCGCGCGAGGCCGCGTCGATCGTGCTGCTCGACGATCGCTTCGCCTCCATCGTCGCGGGCGTGCGCAGCGGCCGGCGCATCTTCGCCAATCTGCGCAAGGCGCTGATCTTCGTGACGGCGATCCATGTTCCCATCGCCGGCCTCGCGCTCACGCCCATACTCTTTCTTCTGCCGCCGGTGTTCTATCCGGTGCATGTGGTGGCGTTGGAGCTCGTCATCGATCCCATTTGCGCGCTCGTCTTCGAGGGCGAGCCGGCCGAGCGCCATCAGATGGAGGAGCCGCCGCGCTCGCCCACGGAGCCTTTGTTCGGCCTGCGCCAGATCGGCGCCGGCTTTTTCGAGGGCGCGGTTCTGCTCGCCGCTCTGCTCGGCGTCTATTTCGTCTCGATGCGGACCGGCGAAGGCGAGGGGGAGACGCGCGCGCTGGTCTTCGTCGGCCTCGTCATCGGCAATCTGGCGATGGCCTTCGCCTCCGCCGCGGAGCCCGGAACCTCGCTCTTCGACAAGCGGCGCGTCGCCTTCTGGAGCATAGCGGCGGTCACGACGCTCGTGCTCGCGCTCGTCGTCTATCTTCCCGCGGCGGCGGAGCTGTTCCGCTTCGCGCCGCCGGCGCCTCGAGACCTCGCCTGGACCGTGGCGACGACGCTGGCCGCCGGCGGCTGGTCGGGGGTATACAAGGCGGTCCGCAGAAACGTCTCTCCGCCGCGGAGATAACCGGAAACCAATGCCCTCACCCGACACGCCGCACGCCGCCGATTTCCGCTCCTCGCCCAATCACGGCGAGCGGCTGACGCCCATATCTTCGCTGATCCTGCATTACACCGGAATGCCGACGGCGGCCTCGGCGCTGGCGCTGCTCACCAGCGTCGAAGCGCAGGTCTCCTCGCATTATTTCGTCGATGAGGACGGGACCATTCTGCAGCTCGTGCCGGAGGCGCGCCGCGCCTGGCACGCCGGCCGCAGCTTCTGGGCCGGCGAGACCGATCTGAACTCCGCCTCCATCGGCATTGAGATCGTCCATCCCGGCCATGACGATCCGCGCCCCTTCCCGGACCGCCAGATCGAGGCGACAGCGGCGCTCTGCCGCGATATTTGCGCGCGGCAGGGCATAGCCCCCCGGCGCGTGCTCGGCCATTCGGACATCGCCATTGGCCGCAAGATCGACCCGGGCGAATTCTTTCCCTGGAAGACGCTGGCCGAGCTCGGCGTCGGCCATTATGTGGAGCCCGCCGCCATCGTCGGCGGCGCGGTTCTGGAGACCGGCGCGCGCGGCGACGAGGTGAGGCGTTTGCAGCAGGCGCTCGCCGACTACGGCTATAGAATCGACGTCACCGGCGATTACGACCAAGCCTGCGCCGGCGTGGTCGCCGCCTTTCAGCGGCATTTCCGCCCCGCCCTCGTCGACGGGCGCGTGGACGCCTCCACCATCGCCACATTGCGCGCGCTGAAGGGGGCGGGCGCATGAGCGAGAAAAAATTCGTCGTCGTCACCGGCGTCTCCACCGGCATAGGCTATGCGCTGGCAGAGGCGCTGACGGCGCGGGGCTTTCATGTCTTCGGCAGCGTCCGCACGCCGGCCGACAGCGCGCGGCTGCGAGCGCGCTTCGGCGCGGAGAGCTTCACGCCGCTCCTCTTCGATGTGACCGACGCCGCCGCCGTGGCCGAGGCGGCGCGGGAGACCGAGCGGCGGCTCGTCGGCGCGCGCCTCGCCGGGCTCGTCAACAATGCCGGGGCGGCGTTTCCGGCGCCGCTGCTCTATCAGCCGATAGAGGAGGTCCACCTTCAGCTCGAGGTCAATGTCATCGGCCAGATCGCCGTCACCCAGGCTTTCGCGCCTCTGCTCGGCGCGAGCCCGGAGAAGCGCGACGGGCCGCCCGGCCGCATCGTGAATATGAGCTCGGTGGCGGGCAGCTTCGCCTCGCCCTTTCTCGGCGCCTATGCCGCCTCCAAGCATGCGCTCGAGGGCTTGTCCGACGCGCTGCGGCGCGAGCTGATGATTTTCGGCGTCGATGTCGTCGTCATAGAGCCGGGCGTGATCGCCACGCCGATATGGGACAAGGCCGAGAGCGCCGATTTCGGCCGCTATGATTCCACCGTCTACGGCCCCTCGGCCCGCAGGCTGCAGAAATGGGCGGTCGAGAAGGGCCGGCTCGGCCCGCCGCCGGAGCGCGTCGCCGCCGCCGTGCTGCGCGCGCTGACCGAGAAGCGGCCCCCGGCGCGCATTCGCGTCGTGCCGAGCTATCTATTGGATTGGCTGCTGCCGCGCCTGCTGCCGGCGCGGCTGCTGGACCGCATCGTGGCGAAGCGCATGGGGCTGCTGCCGCCGGCTTGACGCGGGACACGTTCCGGCCCACCAAGGCTCGACAGATTCCAGGTGACGGGTTCGCCGAATTTCCCCCTCGCCCCGCGAGCGGGGAGAGGGCCGGGGTGAGGGGCTCGGGGCGCGCGCCTCGGCGGAAAACGCCCAGGCCCCTCATCCTCGCCCTTTCCCCGCTCGCGGGGGGAAGGAAGGCGGCAGACCTCATGCGAGACGATCCAAATCCCATCGAGGGGACACGACCGACGATGACCGACGAAATCGAGACCCGCCTTCCCGACCCCATCTCCGCCGAGCCGGCGCCGCGCCATAGGACGGCGGCGGTGACGATCGGCCGGGGGCCGCGCGCGGTGACGATCGGCGGCGGCGCGCCCATCGTCGTCCAGTCCATGACCAATACCGACACGGCCGATGTCGACTCCACGGTCGCGCAGATCGAATCGCTGGTCCGCGCCGGCTCGGAGCTGGTGCGCATCACTGTCGATCGCGACGAGGCCGCCGCCGCCGTGCCGCATATTCGCGACCGTCTCGCGCAGAAGAATATCGACGTCCCGCTGATCGGCGATTTTCATTACATCGGCCACAAGCTGCTCGCCGATCATCCGGCCTGCGGCGAGGCGCTCGACAAATATCGCATCAATCCCGGCAATGTCGGCTTCAAGGAGAAGAAGGACCGGCAATTCGGCGCCATCGTCGAGCTGGCCATAAAGCATGGCAAGGCGGTGCGCATCGGCGCCAATTGGGGCTCGCTCGACCAGGAGATGCTGACGCATCTCATGGACATCAACGCCAATTCCGCAGCGCCGCTCGACACGCGCGCGGTGACGCGCGAGGCGCTGGCCCGCTCTGCGCTGATCTCCGCCGAGCGCGCCGAGGAGATCGGCCTCTCGCGGGATCGGATCGTCATCTCGGCCAAGGTCTCCGCGGTGCAGGACCTCATCGCCGTCTATCGCATGCTGGCGCTGCGCAGCGATTACGCGCTGCATCTCGGCCTCACCGAGGCCGGCATGGGCTCCAAGGGCGTCGTCGCCTCGGCGGCGGCGCTGGGCGTGCTGCTGCAGGACGGCATTGGCGACACGATCCGCGTGTCGCTGACGCCGGAGCCCGGCGGCGACCGCGCCAATGAGGTGCGCGTCGCGCAAGAGATTTTGCAGACGATGGGCTTCCGCACCTTCGTGCCGCTGGTCGCCGCCTGCCCCGGCTGCGGCCGCACCACCTCCACCGTCTTCCAGGAGCTGGCGCGCGACATTCAATCGCATATTCGCGAGCGCATGGCCGTCTGGCGGCAGGACTATCCGGGCGTCGAGACGCTGAATGTCGCGGTGATGGGCTGCATCGTCAACGGGCCGGGCGAATCCAAGCACGCCGATATCGGCATTTCGCTGCCCGGCACGGGCGAGGCGCCGACGGCGCCGGTCTTCATCGACGGCAAGAAGGCGATGACCTTGCGCGGCGAGGGCATAGCGGAAGAATTCACCCGCATCGTCGAAGATTATGTCGCCCGTCGCTTCGGCGGCGGCGCCGAGGGCGAAGCGGCGGAGTGATCAGCCGAGCGCCGCCGCCACTGCGCGCAGATCGCGCCAGGCGCGGCGCTTCATCGCCGGCGTCCTGAGCAGGCTGGCGAGCGAGGGCGCGAGCAGCGCGCGCACGGTCCCGCCGCCGTGATCATAGTCGAACCAGGCGTTGCGATAGCGCGCGACATCCGGCGAGCCGAGCGCGGCGCGGGCGGCGAAATCGCCGAGGATCAGCAGAGCGCGCGGCGCGGTCAGCTCCACATGGCGGCGCAAGAAGGGATTGAGCGCCGCCACTTCCGCCGGGTTGAGCTCGCGCGCGCCAGGCGGACGCCAGGGCGTCGCATAGGCGAGATAGGCGCCGGAGCGGTCGCGCCGAAGCGCGCGCAGCATATTGTCGAGCAGCCGCGCCTCCGGCCCGACGAAAGCCTCGCCGCCGCGCTCCTCCTCCTCGCCGGGCGAGAAATCCAGAACCATGAGAGCCGCGCCGGGCGCGCCGGCCGAGAAGAGAAAATGCCCGGCCGTCGCCTTCAGCGCGCAGCCGTCGAAAGCCGCGAGACGCTCCTGCAATTCCTCGATCGTCTGCGCCACGCCGGCGGCCTCACGCGCGCCGCGGGCGGCCTCCTCGGTGAAGACGGGCGCGGCGGAGCGCTGGGCGCGGGTCTCCCGCGCCGGCGGCTCGGCCCGACGCGCGGGTGAGGGCGAAGACGCAGCGACAGGCGCGGGCGCGGCGACGCGCGCCGGCGGCGCTGCGCTCTCGGCGAAACGGTCATGCGGCGTCTCGTCGATCGCTATGTCGACGCCGATCGACACATACCAGTCGACGAGCGCGGCGAGCCCCGTCTCCAAGGAAAGATCGGCGTCAGCAGACATGGCCGCGAGCTTAGAGCAGAAGCGCGAAAAGGTGAAGGCGCGCGCCGGGGGCGAGGCCCCGCATCTCGCCCCTCCCCGCGCGCCAATGCGTAGATTATCGAGCTTCGCGCGGCGACGGCTCCGCAATAGGCTGGAACAAAATCGAGAATGTGCCGAGGGTGGAAACAGAGTTCAATAATCACAGCTCACATAGAGAATTCACATGATCGACCTGATCGAAACCATGGCGAAATCGCTGTTCGTGAAATTCGGGTCCAATCCGAAACTTTGGGATGGAGCTACGCTCGCCGAGCGCGAGAAATTCCGCCATGCGGCGGAAGATATACTGCATGAGTTCGCCTCGCTCGCGCCCGTCGAGACGGCGGAGCTGGTCGAAAAAATCCGCGAGACGCGGATCACGCGTCTCGGATTTCTCTATATGGCCTATGCGCTGAATACTTCGGAAGCCGCCGCGCTGCTCACTTTTCGGGCGTTCGGCCGGGCCGAGTGCTGAGCCTCCCCCGAGCGTTTCCAGCCGAAGTGCGAAACGCGAAAAGAGTTCTGAATTCCCATGTTCTGTCGTGTTCTCTTCACGCGAACCGGTTCCTACTTCGCTAGAAAACACTTTAGCAGCAGCGCATCGCGCGCCGGCCCCCTTCGCCGAAACGGCTCGCCTGACGCTCGAGGAAGAACTCCTCGCGCGTCATCGCCGGCTCGTCCGGATGATTGGCGCGCCGATGCGCGAGATAGGCGTCATAATCCCCCTGCCCGATCATCAGCCGCGCGCCGTCGCGCAGTTTTTGCCCGAGCTTGGCGAGATCAAGCGCGGGCAATTTGCAGATCGTGCAGCTCATCGCTCGTCTCCCTGGTGGTGACGCTGGTCGTCCGCCGCGCCTCGCCGATCGCCCGCAGGCCGAAGAACAGCATGGACAAGACCAGCGCGATGAAGACGGCGCAGAGCGTCGTGTTCACATAATCGTTGAAGACGATGCGGCTCATCTCGGCGGCGGTCTTGGCCGGCGCGAGCAGCCTGCCCTCCGCCGTCGCGGCCGAATAGCGCGCCGCATGGGCGAGGAAGCCGATCTTGGGATCGGGATGGAAGATTTTCTCGCCGCCCGCCGTCAGCGTGCAGATATAGAGCCATGCCGCCGGCGCCGCTGCGATGAAGGCGTAGCGCTCCCGCTTCATGCGAAACAGCACCACAGTGCAGAGGGTGAGCGCTATGGCCGCCAGCATTTGATTGGCGATGCCGAACATGGGCCAGAGCGTGTTGATGCCGCCGAGAGGATCGACGACGCCCTGATAGAGGAACCAGCCCCAGCCGGCGACGGCGAGCCCCGTGGCGCCGAAATTGGGAATCCAGGCGCGCGTATGCTTGAAGCGCGGCCAGAAGGTTCCGACGAGATCCTGAATCATGAAGCGCGCGACGCGCGTGCCGGCGTCCACAGTGGTGAGGATGAACAGCGCCTCGAAGAGAATGGCGAAATGATACCAGAAGGCGGTCATGGAGGCGCCGCCGATCGCCCCCGACAATATTTTCGCCATGCCGACGGCGAGCGTCGGCGCGCCGCCGGCGCGCGAGAGCACCGTCTTCTCGCCGACCTCGGCCGCCGCCTGGCTCAGCGCCTCCGGCGTGATGACGAAGCCCCAGGACGAGATGGTCTGCGCCGCCGTGTCGACCGTGGAGCCGATGACGGCGGGCGCGCTGTTCATGGCGAAATAGACGCCCGGATCGAGCACTGTGGCGGCGACCAGCGCCATTATGGCCACAAAAGACTCCGTCAGCATCGCGCCATAGCCGATGAAGCGGATCTGCGCCTCGTCGCCGATCATCTTGGGCGTCGTGCCGGAAGAGACCAGCGCGTGAAAGCCGGAAATGGCGCCGCAGGCCAGGGTGATGAAGAGGAAAGGAAAGACGCTGCCCGCGAAGACCGGGCCGGTCCCGTCGATGAAGCGGCTGACCGCCGGCATTTTCAGCTCCGGCATGACATAGAAAATGCCGAGCGCCAGCGAGGCGATGGTGCCGATCTTCAGAAAGGTGGAGAGATAGTCGCGCGGCGCCAGCAGGAACCACACCGGCAGCACAGAGGCGACGAAGCCATAGCCGATCAGCATGAAGGCCAGCGCCTCGCCTTTGAAGGTGAAGAGCGCGGCGAGCGCCGGCGTCTCCGCGACAGTGCGGCCGAAAGCGATGGAGGCGATGAGCAGCACGAAGCCGATGACCGACATTTCGAATATGCGGCCGGGGCGCAGATAGCGGCCATAGACGCCCATCAGCACGGCGATGGGCAGAGTGGCGAAGACAGTGAAGAAGCCCCAGGGGCTGTCCGCCAGCGCCTTGACGACAATGAGCGCCAGCACGGCGAGCAATATCACCATGATCGTCAATATGCCCACCATGGCGACGAGCCCGGCTGCCGGGCCGAGCTCCGTCTTGATGAGATCGCCGAGCGAGCGCCCGTCGCGCCGCGTCGAGATGAACAGCACGACGAAATCCTGCACCGCGCCGGCGAAGACGACGCCGGTGAGCAGCCAGAGCGTGCCGGGCAGATAGCCCATTTGCGCCGCCAGCACCGGGCCGACCAGCGGCCCCGCCCCGGCTATGGCCGCGAAATGATGGCCGAACAGCACATATTTGTCGGTCGGCACATAATCGAGCCCGTCATTGTGGCGATGCGCCGGCGTCTTGCGCTGCGGATCGAGGCCCAGGGCCTTTTCGGCGATGAACCGCGAATAGAAGCGATAGGCGGTGAGATAGACGCAGACCGCCGCCGCCACCAGCCACATGGCGTTGACGGTGTCCCCGCGCGCAATCGCCAGGGTGAAGAGCGAGAAGACGCCGAGCGCGACGATGGCGCTCCAAAGGGCGATCGAGCCGAGCTTGCGGCCGGGCGTGACGAGTGGGTGGGACATAGCGCGAGCCTCGGCGTTTCCGGAAGCGCCGGGAGGACGTCATCGTCTCCCGGCATTTTTCCCAAGAAATAGGCCAAAGGCGCCCGCCCCGTCCAGCCGGACGACCGCCGCCGCATCCCTCGCCCATTAGAGCGCTATCCAATCCGATTGGATCGGATAGCGCTCTCGAGTCTCGCATGGGAGCGAATTCTGATCGATCGAACGATTCCGGTCGATCGGAAAGCGCTCTATTTGCCCGGATTGAGCCCGGACGTCTGCGCCGGCGCAGCGCCGCTGTAGGACACGCGCCAGATCGTCCCATTGCCGTCCTCGCTCACCAGCAGCGAGCCGTCGCGCGCCACGGCGACATCGACGGGACGACCCCAGACGCGCGTTTCGTCCACGACGAAGCCGGTGAGAAAATCCTGATATTCGCCGGTCGGGACGCCGTCCTTGAAGGAGAGCCGCACGATCTTGTAGCCGGTGCGCTTGGCGCGGTTCCAGGAGCCGTGCAGAGCGACGAAAGCGTCGCCCTTATACTCCGCCGGGAACTGGCCGCCCTCGTAGAAGGCGATGCCCAGCGGCGCCGAATGCGGCTGGAGCAGCACATCGGGAACGGTGATCTTGCTCGAGAGATCGGGACGCTCGCCGGCGTGACGGGGGTCCTCATGCGCGCCGATGTAATGCCAGGGCCAGCCGTAGAAGGCGCCCTCCTTCACGCGCGTGGCGTAATCGGGCGGCAGATCGTCGCCGAGCATGTCGCGCTCGTTCACCACGCACCAGAGCGCGTCGGTCCCCGGCTGCAATTGCAGGCCGGAGCAATTGCGCAGCCCATTGGCGACATTGCGCCGGCTCTTTCCTTCCGGGTCTATGGCGAGCACGGTCGCGCGCTCGAATTCGGCGCCGGCGCTCGCGCCCTGCCCATGCGCCGCCTCGAGCTGCGCGACCTCCTGCGCGGAAGGCCGCGGATGGCCTTCGGCGACATTGGTCTTGGAGCCGACGGAAACATAGAGCGTCTTGCCGTCGCGCGAGAAGACGAGATCGCGCGTCCAATGGCCGCCATCGGCTCCCGGCAGGGTAGCGATCGTCTCGGCGGGGCCGGAGGCGGAAAGATCGCCGTTCTTATAAGGGAAGCGCAGCACTTTCGTCGGCGTGCCGACATAGACGAAGCGCGGCTCCGGCCCCGGCGGATAGAAGGCTATCCCATAGGGCCGCTCGAGTTCTGCGGCGAAGACATGGGACGTGGCCGGCGCGATCTTCCCGTCCTCGAGACGGAAAACACGGAGACGGCCGCCGACGCTCTCGGTGACGAAAATATCGCCATTGGGCGCATGGCGAATGACGCGCGGGCCTTGGAGGCCGGAGGCGAATATCTCCGCCGAGAAGCCCGCGAGCGTCTTGGGCGCGGCGCCGTCCGGCCGCGCCACCACCTGCGAGCGCGCGGCGGTCGGCTCGCTGGCCAGCGGCGCCGGCAAATCCTGCGCGGTGATCTTGCGCCAGGTTCCAGGCCCGTCCTGCCGCCAATCGCTGAAGGCGGCGGGACCGACGAGGCGGCGCGCCGCCTCCGATTGCGCAAAGACGTGACCGGCGAAGGCGAGGCCGGCGAAAGCGCCGGCGAGGAGAAGTGTCGGGGCGAAAATCTTCATTGCGGCCTCTCTCGAAACAGAGCCGCAGTCTAGCGCGCGATAATCACATTTAGAAGATAGAATTAAAGGCGTCGACGCGCGCCCCTTCCGGCGGCGGACGCCCGGTGCTATTCGACCGCCTCCGACGAAAGAGAAGGAAAAACCATATGAGCGAGATCTGGCTGGCCACGGGCGAAGCGACGGTTCTGGCGGCGGACGGGCAATATACCGACGCCATGCCGGAAGTGCTGATCGGCAGCGTCAAAGGCCCGGTGGGGACGGCTTTCGCCTCCATGACGGGACAGGTCGCGGGCCATCCGCGCATGTTCGTCATTCGCGACCTCAATCAGCAGGTGCGGCCCGCCACCATGATGACGACCAAGATGACGGTGCGCTCCAATGATTACGTCGAGCTGCTCGGCGGCGTCGTGCAGGCGGCGACCGGCGACGCCATCGTCGATGCGGTTTGCGAAGGAATCATTCCGAAAGATCAGGTGAATGATCTCGTCATGATCATCATGGTCTGGCTCGATCCGCGTTGCGCGACCGATCCGAACCTCGACCGGCGCGACCTCTATCGCACCAATTACGAGGCGACGAAGCTGGCGATTTCCCGCGCTCTGAAGGGCGAGCCGACGATCGACGAGCTCATCGCCAATCGCAAGACGGTCACGCATTATGCGCTGGAAGGCGTGTTCGACGAGTGATTTTGCGCAGCCGGCATTGCAAAAATCGAGCGCTGCGCAGATTGCGAATCAGTTCTCGAAGCGCTAGCAAACGAATCCTCACATGGCGCGTTCGATATGACGCGTCTTTTCATGGGAATTCGAGGGAGATTTGCGATGGCCAAGGCGAAAAGCGAGAAGCCTGCGGCGGTCAAGAAGGCCAAGAAACCCGAAGCCGCCGCGATTCGTCCGGTGAAGGAGAGCTTGACCAAGTCGGCCCTGATCAATCTGCTCGCCGAGCAGAACGAGCTTCCGCGCAAGACCGCCGCTGCGGTCTACGCCACGCTCGAGGAGGTGTTCCTCGGCTCCGTGCATCCGCGCGGCGTCGGCGAGTTCACCCTTCCCGGCCTGCTGAAAGTATCGCTGCGCAAGGTTCCGGCGCGTAAGGCCGGCACTCTGGTGCGCAATCCCGCCACGGGCGAGATGGTCAAGGCCGCCGCCAAGCCGGCGAGCGTGCGCGTGAAAATCCGCGCGCTCTCCAAGCTGAAGACCGCCGCCACGCCCTGATTTCATCAGGGCCTGTTTCGAGCGAGCCCGAAGGCTCGCGGTCCGGGGGCTATGGCCTTCGCACTGCGAGCCTTCGGGCTCGTTTCGTTTTCGGCGGCGCGCGATGTCGCGCCGTCACGCGGCGCGCGCCTTTCCGGTCCGGTTCTTGGTGAGCCACGGGCTCCAAGGCTGCGGCGCGATCAGCCCGTCCCCGACGAAGACGGGAGCTATGCCTCTGCCGGCGACGCGGCCGATGAAAGCCGGCTTGTGCAAATGCTGCGTCTCGGCGTCCAGCCTCAAAGAGAAGCCGCTCGGCGCGCGGAGCGCATGCAGCGGCAGCGCGCGGCGCACCGCCGCGACATCGACGGAGCCCGCAGCGGCGACCGCCGCGCGCCACAGCTCGAAGCCGAGATAGCTCGCCTCCATCGCGTCATTGGTCGTGGCGTCGGGCGCGTTCTTATAGCGCCGCCATTGCTCGACGAAGCTGCGATTCTCCGGGCAGTCGATCGACTGGAGGTAATTCCAGGCGACATAGAGCCCGTCGATATCGCAATGAGCGAGCGCCGGCAGCTCCGCCTCGCCGATCGACAGCGACAAGGTGGGCGCAAAGGCGACGTCGCCGAGCGCGCCGAAAAAGCGAAGATTGGCGTCGCCGCTCACCGTCGAGACGATCGCCGCGCCGGAACGGGCGGCGAAGCGCCGCGCGTCTCTGGCGACGGCGCGCCAATCCTCGAGGCCGGGCGGCGCATAGATTTCGGCGATATCGGCGGCGTCCACGCCATGCGCGGCGAGATAGGCGCGCAGAATCGCGTTGGTGACGCGCGGATAGACGTCGTCATTGCCGATGAGCAGAAAGCGCCGCGCGCCGAGGCCTTTCAGAAAATCCACGGCGGGGATCGCCGTCTGGCTCGGCGTGCCGCCGGCGTAGACGATATTGGGCGAGCGCTCCTCGCCCTCATATTGGCTCGGATAGAAGAGCAGGCCCTTGGCCTTTTCGACCACCGGAAGCACGGCTTTGCGCGAGGCGGACGTCCAGCAGCCGAAAATCGCCGCGACGCCGCGCTCCTCCAGGAGAAGGCGCGCCTGCTCGGCGTAGAGGGCGGGATCGGAGCGCGGATCGAGGATCACCGCCTCGAGCGGACGCCCGAGGAGGCCGCCCTGCGCATTACAGCGCTCGACCAGCATCGTCAGCAGCTCCTGCAGCGGCCGCTCGCTGCTCGTCATCGTGCCGGAGAGCGAATGCAATATTCCGATGCGGATCGCGCCATTGTCGAGATCGGCGAAATAGCGATCGACGGCGCAAACGAGGCTCTTCGAGCCGCCGAGCATCGTCTGCGCGGCGGCGAGCGCCGAGCGGCCGGCGGAATGCGCCTGCGCCACGGCGCCGCCGACATCCGGCAGCGCCTCGCCGACGCCGCGGGCGACGAGGGATGCGCGCGCCCCTATGTCTTCGAGCTCGGCCGCCTCCCGGCTCAGAGTGTCGGCGAGGTCGCGATTGACGCCGGCGACCGCCTCGACGCTCGTCGATACGTCGGCGATGGCGCCGACCGTGTCCTCCACCGCGAAACGTATGGAGTCGATCTGCGTCTCGATTTCGGCGGCGGCGCGCGCGGTCTGATTGGCGAGCGTCTTCACCTCGCTCGCCACCACGGCGAAGCCGCGCCCGCTCTCACCGGCGCGCGCCGCCTCTATGGTCGCATTGAGCGCGAGCAGCGAGGTCTGGCCGGCGATCGACTGAATGAGCTTGCTCACCGCGCCGATGCGGCCGGCGGCGGCGGCGAGGCCGCGCACAATGTCTTCCGCGCGCGCGAGATCGGCCGCGCTGCGGTCGGCCGCCGAGCGCGCCGCCTTCACCTGGCGCGAAGACCGCCCGACGAGGCCGATGATGGCGTCCCGCGCCGCCAGCGCCAGTCCATCGACATTCTCCGCAGCCGTGGCGGCGGCCGCCGCCGCATCGGAGAGACCGCGGAGCATGTCGCCATTGCAGGCGGCGCAGTCGCCCGCGGCCGATCGCGCGCCGGCGTCGGCGACGGCAAGCGCATCTTCCGTCTCCTCCACGATCTGGCGCAGCCGCCGCTGGAAGAAAGCGCGGCCGGCCTCGCGAATCGATTGCTCCGCCCCGCGGCTGCGCTCGGCGACGGCGAAAGCGTCGGCGGCGATCAAAGCGCGACGCAACTCCTCCGCGACGCCGCGGAGCCGCGCCGCCGAACGTCCGCTCGCGGGCGGAAAAGGAGCGTAACGATCGCCCGCGGCGATCTTCTCCAAGGCGGCGATCTGCGCCGAGAGGCGGCGCTCGATCGCGCTCGCCGCCGCGAAAGCGGCGAGCGCCGCCGCGGCCCAGCAGAGGAGCGGATCGCCGCCGGCCCAGCCGAGGACGAGGGGCGTGAAGCCCGCGGCGAGAGTCGCCGCGAGGAGATAGGCGCAAGGAAGTTTCCCGGCCGAGCTGTCCGCCATGGATCGCACACTTCGCTATGAGTTTGAAAATTTGCACGTAATCTCGCTACACAACGGTTACTAACCCCTTTCGATGTCGTAACTTTCCCGATTGATCGTCGCACCCGCCCCTCGAATGGGGAGCGGAAGCGCGTGACTCGCCTCCGCCGGCGGTTTATTCCCGGTGCGGATCGGGAGCTTTGCCGAATGAGCCGCTTTTCGAAACGCCTTCGTCTTTCGTCGCTCGCCCTTTGCCTCGCCCTCGCGACGGGCGGCTGCGGCGGACGGCCCCATGGCGTGCTGACGCCGCAGCCGCAGACGGCGGGGACGAGCCGCGTCGAATTGCTGGTCGCCACCACACGCAGCGATCGCGGCGCCGCGCCCGGCGATCTCTTCACCGGCGAGCGTGGCAAAGGCCTCGCCTTCGCCGATATCGCCATCTCCATTCCGCCGGACGGCGCGCGCCAGATCGGCGAGGTGCAATGGCCGGACTCTCTGCCGGGCGATCCCACGCGCGAGTTCGTCACGCTGCGCGCCGATCTGCTCGGCCAGCAGGAGGCGGCGCGCCGCTTCGATGCGCGCATCGTCAAGACGCCCAAGCGTCAGGCGCTGGTCTTCGTCCATGGCTTCAACACGCTCTTCGCCGAGGCGGTCTATCGCCTCGCGCAGATCGTCCATGATTCCGGCACGAGCGCGCTGCCGGTGCTGTTCACCTGGCCCTCGCGCGGCAAGCTGCTCGACTATGGCTATGACCATGAGAGCGCGAGCTACTCCCGCGACGCGCTGGAGCATGTGCTGCATATGCTCGCCAAGGACCCGTCCGTCGGCGAAATCTCGATATTGGCGCATTCCATGGGCAATTGGGTGACGCTGGAGGCGCTGCGCCAAATGGCGATTCGCGACCACGGCCTCCCATCCAAGATCAAAAATGTGATGCTCGCCGCGCCCGACGTCGATTACGACGTGTTCTCGCGGCAGATCGCCGAGATCGACGAGCGCCGCGCCATATTCACCCTCTTCGTCTCGCGCGAGGACGAGGCGCTGGCCGCCTCCCGCCGCGTGTGGGGCGACAAGGTGCGGCTCGGCGGCATCGATCCAGAGCGCGAGCCGTTCAAGGACGCGCTGGCGGAGCGGCGCTTCACCGTCGTCGATCTCTCGACGGTGAAATCGGCCGATCCGCTCGGCCATGGCACATTCGCGCAATCGCCGGAGATCGTGCGCTCCATCGGCGCGCGGCTGGCGGAGGGCCAGACGCTCGCCGACAATCAGAGCGGCGTAGGCGAGCGCCTGGGCCAGGTGGCGACCGGCGCGGCCTCGACCGTGGGAGCCGCGGCGAGCGTCGCCGTCTCGACGCCTTTCGCCATCGTCGACCCGCGCACGCGCGAAAATCTCGGCGATCAGCTGCAGCGTCTCGGCGAGCAGATGAGCGACACCGCCTCCGCCGGCGCCGATGTCGTCTCACGCCCGCTGCATTGACGGCTACCAGGGAACGTCGCGGCCGCGATAATCGAGGAAGCGGCCGGTGTCCGCCAGGGTCAGCGCGTCCAGCGTCCGCAGGATGCCGCCCGCGCTCTCCTCTATGGAGAGATCGGCATTCTTCCCGCCCATATCGGTGCGCACCCAGCCGGGACTGAGCGCGACGACAGTGACCTTCTCGCGCTTCAGATCATGGGCGAGGCCCTGGGCGATCTTGTTGAGGGCCGCTTTGGCGGCGCGATAGGCGATATTGGTGGAGCCCTCCATCGCCATGGAGCCGAGCCCGCTCGACATAAGCGCGATGCGCGGATTGTCGGCGCGCAGCATCAGCGGCAGAAAGGCCTGGACCAGCCGCAGCGGCCCCAGCGTGTTGACGTCGAAGAGATCGAGCGCGCCGGGAAAATCCATGTCCAATGTCGATTGCGTCTGCGGCCCATAGGCGCCGGCGTTGCAGACGAGCACGTCGAGCGGCTCCGTCAGCTCGCGCGCGGCGGCGCGAATCCCGGCCTCGTCGCGCTGGTCGAAGACATGAATCGAGAAGCGCGCGCGATGACGCGCCACATCTTTCTGCAGGCGCTCGCGCGCCTCCTCGCTGCGCACGGACGCGTCGACATCGTCGCCGCGGTCCGCGAGCAGCGTCGCCAGACCATGGCCGATGCCCCTATTGGCGCCCGAAATAAACCAATGCTCCGCCATCGGCCGCTCCTCTTCTCATCGCGACATGCGAATATTCCGCCGCCATGCGAATATAACGCGCATCGGTCCAGATCGAAGCTTGCCGCGCCCTCATCCAGCTTATACTGTAGGGCCGTTACATAACGAAAACATTGCGAAAGGCGGATCGCATCATGAGCGACATTTCCTTCGCGGACGAGCACGTCGCCGCGCGATCTCCTTCTGAAGCGGCGCCGGTCCCGGTCCTCTTCACCGGCGACAATGGCGCGTTTCGCCGTCTGGTCACGCGCGGCGCGCTGCTGGAGCTGGTGACGGCCGGCTTCTATCGCTTCTGGCTCGCCACCAATATGCGCCGCCATCTCTGGTCGAGCACGGTCATCGGCGGCGATGCGCTGGAATATGTCGGCACGGCGCGCGAGCTATTGTTCGGCTTCTTCTTCGCGCTCGCCATTCTCGCGCCCGTCTATATCGCCTATATCGTCGTCGGCATCGAGGCGGAGCGGCAAAAGGCTTTCGCCTCGCTGCCGCTGGGCCTGTTCTTCGCCGCCTTCGGCCAATTCGCCATCTATCGCGCGCGGCGCTATCGGCTCAACCGCAGCGCCTGGCGCGGCCTGCGTTTCGGCATGGGCGGCTCCGGCCTCGCCTATATGTTCCGCGCCATCGGCTGGGGCCTGCTGATCGCGCTCACGCTCGGCCTCGCTCTGCCCTGGGCGGAGGCGGCGCTCGAGCGCTATAAGATGCGCAACACCTATTATGGCGCGCTGGAGGGCGGCTTCGTCGGCCGCGGCGGCGATTTCTTCAAGCGCGCCGGCTGGATTTGGTTCACAGCGCTCATTCTCCTGCTCTCGCCTTATGTCATCGGCGCCGTTTTCAGGGGGCCGATATGGATATTGGCCGGCGTCATCTATGTGATCGGCGCTCCGGCTCTGTTCGCGGCCTTCAAGGCCGAGCAATGGCGCTGGTGGCTGCACGGTCTGCGCCTCGGCGGCGTGCGGCTCGAGACGAGACTGACGATGAGCGCGCTGCTCGGCAATTATTTCGCCTTTTTCGGCGTCCTCATCGGCGTGCTCATCGCCGCTGCAATCGCCTTCGGAATCATCGTAGCGATGAATCGGAGCGCTATGGTCGGGACCACTCCGCCGATCGGCGCTCTCATTCCGATCGGCCTCGCCTATGTCGCGACCTTTTTGTCCATCGGCGTGGCCTCGCGCATTTTCCTCATGCAGCGGGTCTGGAAGCTCGTGGCGAGCTCGCTCGTCGTCCATGGTCTCGCGGAAGCCGAGGACGTCGCGACGCGCGCCAGCGTCACGCCGAGCGCCATCGGCGAGGGTTTCGCCGATAGTCTCGACGTCGTCGGCTTCTGACATGAGCGCGGAGCCGCAGCCGGGAGCCCTCGACGAAGAGGCCGTGATCTTCTTCGACGGCTGGAGCAGCCGCAAGCGGCGCGTCGCGCTGCGCTTCGGCGCGACGCTGGAGATCGTCCAGAATGGCGCGACGCTCGCCTCCTGGCCCTATGACGATATTCGCCGCATCGACTCGCCGATCTTCGCGCTGCGGCGCGAGACGGCGGCGGCGGGCGAGCTGGCGCGGCTGGAATTGTACGATCCGCGCCTCCACAATGAGATCGTCGCGCGCTGCCCCTATCTCGCCGGCAAGACGCGGCCCGGCGCAAATCGCGCGCTCGCCTATTGGTCGCTGGCCGCGACGACGAGCGTCGTCGCGCTGATCTGGTTCGGCATTCCATTCGCGGCCGATCGCATCGCGCCGCTCGTGCCCTATTCCTTCGAGCGGCGGATCGGCGAGGCGGCGGAGGCGCAATTGCGCAGCGTCTTCTCGGCCGAGCCTTGCGGCGGCGAGAAAGGCGCGAGAGCGCTGAAGCAATTGTCGGAGCGGCTGCAATCGGCCGCCGCTCTGGAGGAGCCGGCGCGCATAGAAGCGCTGCGATCCGCCATTCCCAATGCGCTCGCTCTGCCCGGCGGCAAGATTTATGTGTTCTCGGGACTGCTGACCCGCGCGGAGACGCCGGACGAAGTGGCCGGCGTCGTCGCCCATGAGATCGGCCATCTCAGACATCGCGACGCCATGCGCAAGCTCATCGCCACGGGCGGAACCTCCTATCTCATCGGCCTGCTGTTCGGCGATGTGACCGGCGCGGGCGCGCTGGTCTTCGCCAGCAAGGCGCTGATCGGCGCCGCCCATTCGCGCGAGGCGGAGGCGCAGGCCGACTCCTTCGCCGCCGAGCTGATGGCGCGGCTCGGCCGGCCGGCCAAGCCGCTCGGCGATCTGCTGACGCGCATCTCCGGCGCGGAGAATGGCGCCTTCGGCCTGCTGCACGATCATCCGCTGAGCGCCGATCGGCTCACGGCGCTCGCCGCCGCCGACAAAGGCGAGCGTGGGCCGCCGCTGCTCGACGACGAGAATTGGGCGGCGCTGAAGGCAATCTGCAAGAAGGACGACGTCAAGCCCGAAGCCGCGCGATGAGCGCTTGCGCCGCGGCCGGCGCGCGCCGCTTGGCGCCGTCGATCATGAAGACGAAAACATCGCGCGCGCTCGTCTTCGCCGGCGCGGCGAGATGCGGAAGATCGGCGGGCGTTGCGCCCATCTCCCATTTGCGCGCGCGCCGCGCCCAGAGATCCAGCTCCTCCGCCGCATAGCCGATGACGCGATCGTCGCGCGTATGCTTCAGCCGCGCATAGACGAAATCGGCGGTGGCGTCGGCGATCGCGGGATCATCGGCGGAATCGACGAAGACCGCGGCAATATTTTCCGCGCGCAGCAGGGCGATGAATTTTTCGTCGAGAAACGAAGGGTGGCGAACCTCGAGCGTATGGCGCAGGCGAAGCGCGCCGCGCTTTTTCGGCAGCAGCTTCAAAAAGGAGGCGATCTCCTCGGCGTGAAAGCGCCTATAGGGCGGAAGCTGCCAGAGAATGGGGCCGAGCTTGTCGGACAGCTCCGTCACGCCGCTCGCGAGGAAATGCTCGATCGTCTCGCCCGTCTCCGACAAAGCGCGGGCGTTGACGGCGGCGCGATGCGCCTTGACCGCGAAGATGAAATCATCGGGCGTCGCATCGCGCCATTTCACGAAGCTCGCGCGCGATTGCGTGCGATAGAATGTGGCGTTGATCTCGATCGCCGTCACTTGGCGGCTCGCGAAAGCGAGCTCCTCTCCGGCGGGCAGCTCTCGCGGATAGAAGAGCCCCCGCCAGGGCGCGAAGCTCCATCCCCCTATGCCGACGCGGATCATGTCCCGGCCTCCGGTCGCGCGCGGGCGCGCGGAGGCGCCCGCTCACCGCTTGCGGCTCAGCACGCGATGATAGAGCCGCTTCGCCGTCTCGCGCAAACGCCGCCGCCAGACTTCCTTGGCGTGCGCCTCGGCGAATTGCGTGACGCCGTCGGTCTTCGCCTGAACCATCAGATCGCAGACGACGAGACGATCCGGCCAGCAGCGCTCGATCATATAGTGGCCGGGAATGGCGCAGGAATCGGTGATCGCCATATCGGCGCGCTCCGATTGCGTCTCGGTTATGGCGTAGACGAGCTGCACGCCGGGCGCCTGGGCGCGCAGGCTCTCGTCATAGGCGATCTTCCAGAAATAGGAGCGCGCGCCGCTCTCGATGACGACGCCCATGGCGATCGGCTTGCCGGCGAGCTCGAGGCTGTGAATGCGAATCTTGCCCTCGCGCGCCAGCAGACGGGTCGCGCTGCGCACGAAAGTGGCGAGCGAGGGATGGCCGAGCAGCGCGCCGCGCTCCGCCTTCCAGCCGCTGGCCTCGAGCGCCAGAAAATCCTCCGTCGCGCGCGGAATCTCGGCCGGCGTCGAATAGACGACGCGCTTCAGCTCGCCGGCCTCCTCCAGGCGGCGGCGGCGGCGGCGCATCTCGCTCAGCGCCTTGCGCGAGGAGGTGCGCGTCCACACTTCCTCCGGATCGCCGCCAGCGAGCAGAGCGGCGCGCTCATGCCGATCGAGCACGCGCCAGTCGCGGCCGGTGGCGCGCGCGGCGCGGGTGAAGGCGGCGAAGACCGGCCCGCTCATCGGCGTCATGGGAATGAGCACGGCGCCCGCGCCGAAGCGGCTGCCGGCGAACCAGTCGAGAATGGCGGCGGCCGCCTCCTCAGCGCATTCGCGATCGAGCAGCGGGGTCGCCAGCGCGGCTTGCTTGTGCAGCCAGCCGCGCGCCGTCGCCGCGCCGAGCGAGAAGCCGGGCGCGACGATGGGAAACAGCGCGACCAGCCGCCGCGCGCCCTGAAGGCCGGCCCGCCGCCAGACGGCGACGAAGAGCGGACGCGATTTCGCCGGGAAATGCCGCGCCGCCGGAAGCGCGAAGCCGGGCTCCAAAAATCCATTGGGCTCGATGGCGCGCGACACGAGCTCGGCCCAATCGCGGACGTGGGCGCTCATCCGCTCGACGTCGAGCGCCTCCGTCTCCAGCGATCCGTTCGTCATGACGCCTTCGCGGCCGGCCGCGCTCTGCTCGGCGGCTCTCGAAGGGCCGGGAAGGCTGCCCAGAAACGCCGACCTATTGATCCAAAATGGCGTGGTGGCCATGATTCGCCCCTCGTCGATGTCAGTTTCGCCCAGGTCCGACGCCATTGCGAGACGAATCACGTCGACCGCGCCGGGCGCTTCAAGAGCGAGGCCAACGCTGCGGGCGTCGCCGCCGCTCTAAAGCCTGTGGGAAATTTGTCACATGAGAGATAAATATTTGGGGAACAAAGGGATCGGAAGAGAGACCGTGCTGCTGCGCGGTTGCGCGCGCGCTTCCTCCCGTGCCAGAGTGACACTGCCGAGGTCCGGCATTTGCCGGATGTGGCGGACCCGCTATATGAGATCACCTGCGGTCGAGTCCCTCGGCCCGTCCAGACCAGAGTAGGCGCTTTGACGACTTCGAAGACCCCCCTTCTCGACCGGATCGAAACGCCGCAGGATCTGCGCAAGCTGCAGCCCGGCCAGCTCCGCCAGCTGGCCGACGAGCTGCGCCGCGAGACGATCGACGCGGTTTCCGTCACTGGTGGGCATTTGGGCGCCGGGCTCGGCGTCGTCGAGCTGACCGTCGCGCTGCATTACGTCTTCGACACGCCGAACGACAAGATCGTCTGGGACGTCGGCCACCAGACCTACCCGCACAAGATTCTGACCGGCCGCCGCGACCGCATTCGCACGCTGCGCCAGGGCAAGGGGCTCGCCGGCTTCACCAAGCGCGCCGAGAGCGAATATGACGCCTTCGGCGCCGGCCACTCCTCCACCTCCATCTCGGCCGGCCTCGGCATGGCGGTGGCGCGCGATCTCTCCGGCGGCTCCAATCACGTCGTCGCGGTGATCGGCGACAGCGCCATTTCGGCGGGCATGGCCTATGAGGCGATGAACAACGCCGGCGCGCTCGATTCCCGCCTCATCGTCATTCTCAACGACAATGACATGTCGATCGCGCCGCCGACCGGCGCCATGTCGGCCTATCTCGCCCGGCTCGTCTCCGGCGGCGCCTTCCGCACGCTGCGCGAGACCGCCAAGCAGCTCGCCCGCCATCTGCCGCATTTCCTCTATGAGAAAGCGCGCAAGGCGGAGGAATTCTCCCGCAGCTTCATCACCGGCGGCGGGACCATGTTCGAGGAGCTCGGCTTTTATTATGTCGGGCCGATCGACGGGCATAATCTCGAGCATCTTCTGCCCGTGCTGACCAATGTGCGCGACAAGGACGACGGCCCGGTGCTGGTCCATGTGGTGACGCAAAAGGGCAAGGGCTATGGCCCGGCCGAGGCCGCGGCGGATCGCTATCACGGCGTCAACCGTTTCGACGTGCTGACCGGCGCGCAGGACAAGCCCAAGGCCAACGCCCCCTCCTACACCAGCGTCTTCGCCAAGACCCTGGTGGCCGAGGCCGAGCGCGACGACAAGATCGTCGCCATCACCGCGGCCATGCCCGCCGGCACAGGGCTCGATCTGTTCGAAAAGGCCTTCCCGGACCGCATGTTCGACGTGGCCATCGCCGAGCAGCACGCCGTGACCTTCGCCGCCGGCCTCGCCTGCGAGGGCTATAAGCCCTTCTGCGCGCTCTATTCCACCTTCCTGCAGCGCGGCTACGACCAGCTCGTGCATGACGTCGCGATCCAGCATCTGCCGGTTCGCTTCGCCATCGACCGTGCCGGCCTCGTCGGCGCCGACGGCCCCACGCACGCCGGCGCTTTCGACATCGCCTATCTCGCCTGCCTGCCGGGCATGGTGATCATGTCGCCTGCGGACGAGGCCGAGCTGGTCCATATGGTGGCGACCTCCGCCGCCTTCGACGAAGGCCCGATCGCTTTCCGCTATCCGCGCGGCGAGGGCGTCGGCGTCGAGCTGCCGCAGCGCGGCGAGATTTTGGAGATCGGCCGCGGCCGCGTGATCCGCGAGGGCTCGAAAGTGGCGATCCTCTCGCTCGGCACGCGGCTCGCCGATGCGCTGACGGCGGCCAAGGAGCTTTCCGGCCGCGGCATTTCAACGACGGTCGCGGACGCTCGCTTCGCCAAGCCGCTCGACCGCGATCTGCTGCTACGCCTCGCCGCCAATCACGAGGTCCTCATCACGATAGAGGAAGGCTCGATCGGCGGCTTCGGCTCACAGGCCTTCCAAGTCCTGTCTGAGCATGGCGCGCTGGACGGCGCGCGCGGGACGTTCAAGTTCCGCTCGATGATCCTGCCCGATCTCTATATCGACCATGACAAGCAGGACATCATGCTCGCCCGCGCCGGCCTCGACGCCCGCGCCGTCGTCGCCAAGGCGCTGGAGGCGCTCGGCGACGAGCGCGGCGCCGCCCGCGCGCTGATCGCCTGACGCGCGTTCTCCTTCTCCCACTCGTGGGAGAAGGTGGCCCTCGCGTCAGCGAGGGTCGGATGAGGGTCCGTCAGGACGCTCGAAATCTCGTCGCGATCTGAATTTTTCCCGTGAATTACGATGAGTCGCGCCCTTCTCGGCGCGCCCTCATCCGACCCCGCTTCGCGGGGCCACCTTCTCCCTCGAGTGGGAGAAGGAGATTTCCGCCCTTTTTTACTGCTTGTAGGTGACGCCGTCGGGGCCTTTCCAGCCGTCGCCGTCGGCGTAGAAGCGATATTCCTCGTCGAAGGCGATCGTCTCGCCGGGGGCCACAAATTGCTTGCCCTTGGGATCGCTGCTGCGCGGCGCGGTCACATAATGCTTGCTCGACGAGCAGCCCTCGGGAAACTTGCCGGCGTCGTCCGGCTTGCATTCGAGATTGGCGCCGTCGGGAAACTGCACCGAGGCGTTGAAGAACAGCTCGAAGCCTTTCTCCCCGGTGGCGTGCATCTCCAGACGCTCGGTCATCGTCTGCTTGAAGGAGAGAATTTTTCCGGGCTTGTCGAAGCGCTGCTTCAGCAGATTGTCGAAAATCTGCCGCGCATTGGCTTCGGTCGGATCGGGACAGCCGAACCAGCAGATGGCGGCGGCGCGGTCGATGGTGAGCGGCGCGACGACGAGCGTCAGCGCGAGCAGTCTGCGAAGCATGGGGTTCCTCTTTTTGTCTGGTGTCGCGCCGCATTCGGGCCGGGCGTCGTCGCCGCCCGTCTCCGCGCGGGCTTGGGCCTCAAATTAGCCGATCTCCGCGCCGAAATGAACCGAAACGGACGATCGCGGCAACGAAGCAGTAACCATAGGTTCCTAGCATCCGCTCATGAAGATCTCGCATAAGCTCCCGGCAGTCCTCGCCCTTCTTCTCTGCGCCGCGCCGGCGCGCGCCGATTTCGCCTCCTGCCTCGCCGGCCTGCGCCATGCGGCGGCCGGCGCGGGCGTCTCGCAGCGCGTCATCGACAGCGCGACCAATGGGCTCGAGCCCAATGACGCGCCGAGCTTCATGGACAAGCAGCCCGAGTTCAAGACGCCGATCTGGGACTATATCGCCGGCCTCGTCGATGAGGAGCGCGTCGAGGAAGGCCGCGCGATGATGCAGCGCCACGCCTCCGCCCTGCATGCAGCGGAGCAGCGTTACGGCGTCGATCCGGCGACGGTGGTGGCGGTCTGGGGCGTCGAATCGGATTTCGGCAAGAATTTCGGCAAGCGCAGCGTGGTGCAATCGCTGGCGACGCTCGTCTGCGAGGCGCCGCGCCGCAATGATTACTTCAAAGGCGAGTTCATCGCCGCGCTGAAGATTTTGCAGAGCGGCGACATTGCGCCGGAGGAGTTCAACGGCTCCTGGGCCGGCGCCTTCGGCCATACGCAATTCATGCCCTCCACCTTCCTCTCCACGGCGGTCGATCTCGACGGCGACGGACGCCGCAATATCGCCAGCTCGGCGGCCGATTCGCTCGGCAGCACAGCGAATTTCCTGCGCAAGGCGGGCTGGCGGCCGGGCCTGCGCTGGGGCTTCGAGGTGAGCGTTCCCGCGGGCTATAGCGGCCCCTCCGGCCGCACGACGCGGCAGCCCATGTCGGCTTGGGGCGCGCGTGGGATCACGCGGCTCGACGGCGGCGGATTGGGCGAAGGCCAAGCGGCGCTGCTGCTGCCGGCCGGCCGCAACGGCCCGGCCTTTCTGGTGACGCACAACTTCGACGCCATTTATTCCTACAACGCCGCCGAATCTTACGCGCTGGCGATCGCCGTGCTGTCGGACCAGCTGCGCGGGCGTCCGGGCATTCAAACGCCCTGGCCGACCGACGATCCCGGCCTCTCCCGCGCCGAGCGCCGCGAGATGCAGGCGCTGCTCAACCGCCAGGGCTACGCCGTAGGCGAGCCGGATGGCGTGATCGGAACCAAGACCAAGGAAGCCATCGCCGACTTTCAGAGCCGCGCGGGGCTGAAGGCGGATGGCAGGGCGGGCAAGAAGACGCTGGACGCGCTGCGGGGGCGGTGACGCTCAGGGCGCATACGCTCGCAAATACATAGCGAATCTCGACGCGCGTCCCCTTCTCCCGCTCGCGGGAGAAGGGAGCGCCTGGCATCACAACGCCTGCTGAAACCGTATCGGCGCGCCGCGCGAGGGCGAGACCAGCTCGCCCTCCCACATCACCCGCGCGCCGCGAATGATCGTTCCGATGGGCCAGCCTGTGACCTCCACCCCGTCATAAGGCGTCCAGCCGCAGCGCGAGGCGATCCAGCTGTTGCGGATGGTCTCGCGGCGCTTCAGATCGACCACGGTGAGATCGGCGTCATAACCCACGGCGACGCGGCCTTTGCCGGCGAGGCCGAAGAGGCGCGCCGGCCCGGCGCTGGTGAGGTCCACGAAGCGCTGCAATGTCAGCCGGCCGGAATTCACATGGTCCAGCATAGTCGGCACCAGTGTCTGCACGCCAGTCATGCCGGACGGGCTCTCGGGATAGGGCTTGGCCTTCTCCTCGAGCGTATGCGGCGCATGGTCGGAGCCGAGCACGTCGACGATTCCCTGCGTCACGCCACGCCAAATCCCCTCACGATGGCGCGCGTCGCGCACCGGCGGATTCATCTGCACGAGCGTGCCGAGCCGCAGATAGTCTTGCGCATCGAGCGTGAGATGATGCGGCGTCGCCTCGACGCTGGCGATATCCTTGTGGCGGGCGAGAAATTCGATCTCCTCCTCCGTCGAAATATGCAGCACATGGACGAGCGCGCCCTTCTCGCGGGCGATGCGCAGCAGCCGCTCGGTGGAGCGCAGCGCGACGATCTCGTCCCGCCAGACCGGATGCGAGGTCGGGTCGCCCGGAACGCGCAGCGGCTTGCGCTCCTCGAGGCGATACTCGTCCTCGCTGTGGAAGGCGGCGCGGCGGCGCGTCTTGGAGAGAATTTCGCCGACCCCGGCGTCGTCGGCGACCAGCAGCGAGCCGGTGGACGAGCCCATGAAAACCTTTATCCCCGCCGCGCCGGGCAGGCGCTCGAGCTCGGGAATATCTTTCGCATTCTCATGCGTGCCGCCGACCCAAAAGGCGAAATCGCAATGCGCGCGGCCCGAGGCGCGCGCCACCTTGTCGGCGAGCTCGGCGGCGCCCGTGGTCAGCGGCTTGGTGTTGGGCATTTCGAAGACCGCCACGACGCCGCCGAGCACGGCGGCGCGCGTTCCGGTCTCCAAATCCTCCTTATGGGTGGGGCCGGGCTCGCGAAAATGCACCTGCGTGTCGATGACGCCCGGCAATATATGAAGGCCCGCGCAATCGATCCGCTCGCCGGCCGAGGCTTGCGCGAGATCGCCGATCTCGGCGATCTTGCCGTCGCGCAGCCCGATATCGCGCGGCGCGACGCCGTCCTGGTTGACGAGCGTCCCGCCGGCGAGAATCATGTCGAATGTCTTGGGCATGGCTGGCGCCTCGCTTGCAGGTGTCGCCCGGATAGTGGAGTTTCGACGCGAACGGGGCGTCGCCCTTTCGAAACGATCTAGCGCAGATTGGCGCGGGCCGGAACCCGCCCTGCGCTCGCGAGAGGCGCCTGTCGGTTCGCCGACCTCATTTGGAGCACATCGGACAATGACCAGCGCCACACTTCTCTCGGACCGGGGCGTCGTCGAGGTCGCCGGCCCCGACGCCGCCAAATATCTGCATGGAATTCTCACGCAGAATGTGAAGACCATAGAGGCGGGCGAGCTGCGCTTTGCGGCGCTGCTCACGCCGCAAGGCAAGATCATCGTCGATTTCTTCATCTTCGCCCGCGTCGGCGAGGACGGACTCGTGCTGCTGCTCGATTGCGCCTCCAATATGGTGGAGACGTTGCTCGACCGTCTGAAATTCTACAAGCTGCGCGCCGCCGTGACGCTCACCGACCGCAGCGCCGATTACGCCAGCGTCGCCTTCCCCGAGGCGACCGCCAAGCCGGCGATCGACGCCATCGCCCTCAGCCCAGACCCCCGCGCGGAGAGCCTCGGCTGGCGCGGCCTCGTGACGCGCGAGATCGCCGGAACGCTCGCCACCGCGCCGCGCGACGCCTATGACGCCAAGCGCATCGCCGCCGCCGCGCCCGAGGGCGGCCTCGATTTCGTCTATGGCGACGCTTTTCCGCATGAAGCGAATATGGATCGCCTCGCCGGCGTCGACTTCAAAAAGGGCTGCTTCCTCGGCCAGGAGGTGGTCTCGCGCATGAAGCACCGCGGCCCGGTGAGGAAGCGCGTCGCCACTTTCCACGCCGAGGGCGCGGCCCCGGCGCCGGGCACGACGATCAAGGCCGGCGAGGTGGAAATCGGCGTCACCGGCTCGGCCGTGGGCGGCGAAGGTCTGGCGCTGATCCGTCTCGACCGTCTGGCTGACGCCAAGGCCGGCGGCTCCACGCCGCTCGCCAATGGCGTGCCGCTGGAATTCACTGTGGTGGAAGGCTGAGCCGCAATTCCACCCTCCCTTTCAGGGGGGAAGGTGGGCCGGCGATAGGCCGGACGGGGTGAGGTTCACGCGGAGACTCGGGGCGGCCCGTCGCGGTCAGGCGGCCTGCCTCTTCTTCAGCGCGACATAGCCGAAGCGTCCGCCGACGCCCGCCACCAGCAGGCCGAAGAAGACGTAGGCATAGAATTCCGTATTGTCGATCAGCCCCACGGTGAAATGGTGGCGGCCGACATATTCCTTCGCGCCATCGTCGCTCGACAGGCGGGCGTAGAGCGCATATTTGCCCGCCGTCTGAATATTGACGTCGAAATTGACCATGCCATTGCGAAACTTCTGCAAGGGCACGCGCAGCACAGTGTCGCTCTCGGCCGGCTCGCCATCGCCTTCGACATCCCGAACGACGCGAATATCCCAATTCATCTCGCGCAGTTCGGCGTCCGGCGCGTCCAGCGCGATCACCGTCGCGCCGGTGTCGGGAAGCACGTCGCAGACGCGATCTATGTTCTTCTTGGGCTGCATGGCGACGAATTTCATCGCCTTGCCGGCGCCGAGCGCAACGGGGCACTCGGGATCATAATAATGCCAGCCGGCCGCCTTCGCCGCGGGGGCGGAAAAAGCGGCGCCGACGAGGGCGAGCGCGACAGCGAGACGCGAACAAAGGCGAGGCAAGACCAATTTCCCTATGCTCCCCGAGGCTTCCATCTGCGCCGAAACTGCAATTTTTTATGCGATTTTGCAATTCCATCGATCGAACGGCGCGAATGCGCGCGGCCGATTCCCTCCCGGCGCGAAACAGGCTAGTCTCGCAGTGTCGCGCCCCTTTCTGTCGAGCCCGAGCCCCGGCATGTCGCTTCCCAATGAATATCTGATCGATCGTCGCCGCCTTCGCCGCAAGCTCGGCTATTGGCGTGTTCTGGCCGTGGTCGCGGTCGCCCTCGCCGGTCTCGCGGCCTTCGCGCGATTCGGCGAAGGCGGGCCGAGCCCGGCCGCCAAGCTGTCGCCCCATATCGCCCGCCTGTCGATCAGCGGCCTCATCACCGGCGACAAGGCGACGCTCGATCTCATCAAATCGATCGGCGAATCACATGCGAGCGCCGTGCTGCTGAATATCGACAGCCCCGGCGGCACCACGACCGGCTCCGAGAAGCTCCATGACGAGCTGCGCCGCCTCGCCGAGAAAAAGCCCATGGTCGCCGTCGTCGGGACGCTCGCCGCCTCTGGCGCCTATATCGCCGCAATCGCCTCCGACGAGATTTTCGCGCAAGGCAATTCGATCGTCGGCTCGATCGGCGTGCTGTTCCAATTCCCCAATGTCTCGCGCCTGCTCGACACTGTGGGCGTGAAGGTGGAGGAGGTGAAATCCTCCCCGCTGAAGGCCGCGCCCAATGGGCTGGAGCCCACCAGCGACGCCGCGCGCGAGGCCATCGCCGCGCTCGTCACCGATTCCTACGACTGGTTCAAGCAGCTGGTGAAGGACCGCCGCAAGCTCACCGACGAGGAGCTCGCCAAAGTCTCGGACGGCCGCGTCTTCACCGGCCGCCAGAGCCTGCCGCTGAAGCTCATCGACAAGCTCGGCGGCGAGCGCGAGGCGATCGAATGGCTGGAGGCCAATAAGGGCGTCGCCAAAAAGCTGCCGGTGCGCGACTGGAAAGAAAAGAGCACGCTGGAAAAGCTCGGCCTCGTCGATTCGATGGCGTCCGTGTCGCGGACGCTGGGGCTTTCGGCCTTCGCCGACGCGCTGGAGCGCGCCGGCCTTCTCGCGCAGCAAGGGCTGCTTGACGGTATGGTCGCGATTTGGCACGCTCCCACGCCCGATTGATGCTCCGATCGATGCGGTCAAGTCGGCAGAACTGGAACGTCGCATGATCAAATCAGAACTCATCCAAAGAATTGCCGCCCGCAATGGGCATCTCTATCAGCGCGACGTCGAGACGATCGTCAGCACGATTCTCGACGAGATCACACTGGCGCTCGCGCGCGGCGACCGGGTCGAGCTGCGCGGCTTCGGCGCCTTCTCGGTGAAGCGGCGAGAGGCCCGCACAGGTCGCAATCCGCGCACCGGCGAGCAAGTCTCGGTGGAGGAGAAATCCGTGCCCTTCTTCAAGACGGGCAAGGAAATGCGCGAGCGGCTGAACGACGCCCACGGCTGACCCTTCATAGGGCGGCGGACGAAGTAGGAAGGTGACATGAGATCGGTTCTGCGCATTCTCGTCTTTGTTCCGCTGGGGCTGGTGTTCTTATATTTCGCGGTGGCGAATCGCGGGCCGGTGAAGATTTTCCTGGACCCGTTTCCGGGCGCGGGCGAGAGCGGGCCGTCTTTCGAGGCGCCGCTCTATCTCGTGGTTCTGGCGGCGATCGCGCTGGGCGTGCTGGCGGGCGGCCTGTCGTCCTGGGTGGCGCATGGCCGCTATCGCCGCGCCGCCAAGGCCGCGCGCGCCGACGCCAAAAAGGCCCGTTCCGAGGCGGATCAGTTGCGCGGCCAGGCGCTGGCGAGCCTTTCGCCGGCGCCTGGCCGCTCTTCTCGCAACGAGCTTTGACGAACAAGGCCGTAGGCGCTTGAAAAACCCATTCGGCGCCGCTAAGAGGAACGCCTCGGACGAGCCACGGCCCGTCCACGAAATGCCGCAATAGCTCAGCTGGTAGAGCACATCATTCGTAATGATGGGGTCGGGGGTTCGAATCCCTCTTGCGGCACCAGTGCCCTAGCGCACTAAAACACCCCAATAATCCAATGTCTTAGAGAAGCAGCTCGGAGCCTTTGTGCCCTAGAGCGGGCCGTTTTTGTGCCCTAAATCTTCACGTCTCTCCCTCGCCGCTTTGCCGCGGAGAACCACACCACGCCCTTAGAAATGACACCGAGCGCTGTAGCGTTATGGCCCCCAAAAATGTGCCACAAATTTTCGAGAGCCTATCACCAGTTGCCAGCGCGCTGTTTCCCCCGTGCCGGCCGCCGGGTGGCCCTCGCGCCTCGCCCCGTCGACCGCTCTCCGGCTCGCCATCGAGCGCACTGGGATTGACCGCTGTGGCGAAGGACCTGGGGTTGCCAACATGCGGGAGCGGCCATCGGTCGGGCCGAGCACAGAGCCGTAGCCTGCCGCCTTGCCAACAGACAGGCCGCGTGCGAGTCTGAGGGCGTTTTCACGGGAGCGGTTATCCACATGTTTCGTGTCGCACACCCAGCGCTGGGGCTGTGTCTTCTTGTTGCGCAAGTAGGAGGGGCGGGGGCCGCCCCCGTTATCGATCCATTCATAGAGAGGACCGCGGCCTATTACGCGCGCGGCTTCCAATGTGCTGTCCGGCGACAGGACGCTTACGCGGCCTATGCTTGGGCTACTGAACAAACGAAGATGCACGCACAGGCACAGAGACAGAGCGATAAGCGAGCATTCGCCTTCGCGCTTGACTATGGGATGAAGCTCATAGGGCAGGACGTGCGCAAACTCATTGACGCGGATTGCGCTCAATACCCGGAAATGCCGAACCGCTGAGAAGGGCCAGAAGTCCCTACCCCTCAATCATGCGTGTTATTCGGCGTGCAAGTTTGACCCCCATACGAGGGGAATCGGCGTTGAAAATTGACCCCCTCTGGTGAAGTCCGGACAGTCCGCCCGTTTTGGTTGAAACGGCGGGTGGTGGGGGATGTTGATTGTGGAGACGATCGGACGAATCCGTCGCGAACATTTCGTCAAGGGCAAGACGATCAAGGAGATCGCTCGCGATCTGGGCATTTCACGGAACACGGTCCGCAAGGCGCTGCGGTCGGAGGCAACGTCCTTCGCTTACGAGCGCGACAATCAGCCGTTTCCCAAGCTCGGGCCTTGGTCGGACAAGCTCGATGAGGTTCTCGCGGAGAACGAGAAGAAGGCGCCGCGCGAGCGGCTAACCCTGATCCGTATTTTCGAAGATCTGAGCGGCCTGGGCTACGCGGGCGGCTATGACGCTGTGCGTCGCTACTCGCGCAAATGGCGCAGCGAGCAAGGCGCGGCGACGGCGGCCGCCTATGTGCCGTTGAGCTTCGAGCCGGGCGAAGCCTACCAGTTCGACTGGAGCCACGAGATCGTTGTGCTCGACGGCGTGACGACGACCGTGAAGGTGGCGCACATGCGTCTGTGCCACAGCCGCATGCCTTTCGTTCGCGCCTATCCGCGTGAGACGCAGGAGATGGTTTTCGACGCGCATGATCGCGCCTTTACCTTCTTCAGGGGCGCCTGCACGCGCGGCATCTACGACAATATGAAGACGGCGGTGGAGACGATCTTCGTCGGCAAGGAGCGCAAGTTCAATCGTCGCTTCGCGCAAATGTGCAGCCATCATCTCGTCGAGCCGGTCGCCTGCACGCCAGCGTCCGGCTGGGAGAAAGGCCAGGTCGAAAATCAAGTCGGCCTGGCGCGGGAGCGGTTCTTCACGCCGCGCCTGCGGTTCAAGACCTACGACGATATGAACGCCTGGCTTCTCGATAAATGCGTCACCTACGCCAAGGCTCATCCGCATCCGGAAATCGCGGACAAGACGGTCTGGGAGGCATTCGAAGAAGAGCGCCCGAAGCTCGTTCCGCTGCGCGGGCGGTTCGACGGATTCCACGAGCTGACCGCGTCGGTGTCGAAGACTTGCCTCGTGCGCTTCGACAACAATAAATACTCGGTCAATGCGAGCGCCGTCGGCGCCCCGGTCGAGATCCACGCCTACGCCGACCGCATCGTCTTCCGCCAAAAAGGGCGGGTGGTCGCCGAACATGCTCGGGCCTTCGGGCGCGGCGCGACGATCTTCGATCCCTGGCATTATGTGCCAGTTCTCGCGCGCAAGCCCGGCGCGCTACGGAACGGCGCGCCGTTCAAGGACTGGGTGTTGCCGGGAGCGATCGAGCGCGTGCGGCGCAAGCTCGCCGGCAGCAATGATGGCGATCGACAGATGGTCAAGGTTCTGGCCGCCGTCGTCGAGGACGGATTGACCGCGGTGGAAGCCGCCTGCGCGGAGGCGCTCGGCCAAGGCGTCCATTCCGCCGACGTCATTCTCAACATTCTCGCCCGCCGGCGCGAGCCGCCGCCCCCGCCGACGATCCCGACGCCCGAGTCGTTGATGCTGCTGCACATGCCGCTCGCCGACTGCGCCCGCTATGATCAATTGAGGAGAACAGGCTGATGGAACGCACCAAGCTCTTCGATCTCATGGGAGAGCTCAAGCTCTTCGGCATGAGGAACGCCTATGACGAGGTGATGTCGAGTGGCATAAAGAGGCAGCATGAGCCGCCACGCATCGTCGGCGATCTTCTCGAGGCGGAAATCGCCGAAAAGCACGCGCGCTCCATCAAATATCAGATGACGATCGCCAAATTGCCGCTGGCGAAGGACTTCGACGGCTTCCAGTTCAACGGTACGCCGATCAATGAAGGGTTGGTGCGCGATCTCTCGAACGGCGGCTTCCTCGACCAACAACGTAATTGTGTTTTCGTCGGTGGAACCGGTACGGGGAAGAGCCATCTTTCGATAGCGATTGCAAGAAATTGCATTCGCGCTGGAAAACGCGGCCGCTTCTTCAACACCGTCGAACTCGTCACCAGGCTCGAGACCGAAGCGCGAGGAGGTCGTCAGGGACGCTTCGCGGAATATCTCACGAGAATGGACTTCATCATACTCGACGAGCTCGGCTACTTGCCCTTCGCGCAATCTGGCGGACAATTGCTCTTCCATCTGATCAGCCGGCTCTACGAACGCACCTCTATCATCATCACTACCAATCTCGCATTCGGCGAATGGCCGAGCGTGTTCGGCGACGCGAAAATGACCAGCGCGCTGCTCGATCGCCTCACCCACCATTGCGACATCGTCGAGACCGGCAACGAAAGCTGGCGCTTCAAGAACCGCGCCTGACGCTTCCCGATCACATCGCGAACCGAAACGCACTCGCCCCGGCTGCGCAACCCCGCCAGCTCCGCCGGGGCGAGCGCTCGCGTTCCGCCCTACGCCAAAAGGGGGTCAATTTTGAACGCCGATCGGGGGTCAATTTTCGATGCCGATTGACAGCCATATCCTCGAAACCGGAAACGACAGCTTCCGGTTCAAGGACAGCTCGGCGAAGGCGGACAAACCATCAAAGGAGTAGATCGAAACTTGACGACCGACTGACCCGCAAGCCATCTTCAACCCGGGTCAGTTCTCAATGGAAATCCTGGGTCAAATCTCGACGGAAATCGACAAGGCGCCTGCCCTTCGCGTGAAACTTGAAAGGCATGGTCCGCTCCCGTCGTAAAAACCGGAAGCATGTTTGCCCCAGCATTCCTTAAAATCCCGGATCACGGGGTATCCCTGCACCAAGCTCGCGCGATGAAGCGCCGGTCACTCCCGGCGCGTCGCGTCATAGGCGAGACGCGAGCGGGCCTCGCCCCAAGCGGTCGTGACGCGCCGCGCGATCCAGCGCGTCAGCCGGCCATGCTCGTCGCGCAGAAGCGAAGGCGTCCGGCGCAGGCGCACGCCTTCGCGCGGAACCTCCTCGTCGAAAAGGTCGAAAGGCTTCGGCGCGAGCATGCGTCCCCTCGCCTGATCTTCCTTCTCGAAGGTTCCCTTGCGCAGGAAGAACCCCCCGGCGCCGCCTTTGGGAACCGGAACCATCGGAATCCAGTAATCGGGCGGCAGGGTTTCGAGCGTCCAGGCGTAATCCGCGCCGGCTTGGGGTTTTGCGGGGAGCGGGAGCGCCGGCTCCTCGAGGCTGCGGTCGCGCGCGAGGCCGTCGGCGCCCTCGACGCTGCGCTCCACCGCCCAGACAACATTGGCCGTCTCGTCGCGCGCGAAGACGACCTCCTCGCGGGCCGGCCCCTCCAACGCCGCGCGCCGAGAGGGATTCGAACTTCAGCAAAATGCGCATTTCAACTGTGAAACATAGCTCCACTACAACGCGAGAAACCGCCCCGATGATCAGATCGGGGCGGTGATTGATTTATGTAAGAAGTGGTTGCGGGGACAGGATTTGAACCTGTGACCTTCAGGTTATGAGCCTGACGAGCTACCGGGCTGCTCCACCCCGCGCCAAGGACGTCGGCCCTCTTATGGGAGAGGGCTGGAAGACGAGAAAGGGGAGTGGGGAAAGGCGAATAGAGATCGTCTACTCGCTTTTCGCCACTCCCCATTCGCACATCGTGGAAAAGGAAACTTTTGCCCTTTGCAGGCCTGGCGACGACCTACTCTCCCAGGTCTTGAGACATAGTACCATTGGCGCTGAAGCGTTTGACGGCCGAGTTCGGGATGGGATCGGGTCTGATCGCTCCGCCGAGGCCACCAGGCCGGCAAAGGGCAAGAATGAAGCAAACTGTGATTGGTCTTTCGATCGCGTCCATCTTTGGGGAGATGGGCATGGATTAATGAGAACGATCAAGCCGATCGAGCTATTAGTACCGGTAAGCTCCGCGCGTCGCCGCGCTTCCACACCCGGCCTATCGACGTGGTCGTCTTCCACGGCTCTCGAGGGAGAACTCGTTTCGAGGTGGGTTTCCCGCTTAGATGCATTCAGCGGTTATCCCGTCCATACATAGCTACCCTGCACTGCGGCTGGCGCCACAACAGGTCCACCAGAGGTATGTTCATCCCGGTCCTCTCGTACTAGGGACAAATCCTCTCAATTCTCCGACACCCACGGCAGATAGGGACCGAACTGTCTCACGACGTTCTGAACCCAGCTCACGTACCACTTTAATCGGCGAACAGCCGAACCCTTGGGACCTTCTCCAGCCCCAGGATGTGATGAGCCGACATCGAGGTGCCAAACAACCCCGTCGATATGGACTCTTGGGGGTTATCAGCCTGTTATCCCCGGCGTACCTTTTATCCGTTGAGCGATGGCCCTTCCACGAGGGACCACCGGATCACTATGACCGACTTTCGTCTCTGCTCGACTTGTCTGTCTCGCAGTCAGGCAGGCTTATGCCATTGCACTCGACGAGCGATTTCCGACCGCTCTGAGCCCACCATCGCGCGCCTCCGTTACTCTTTGGGAGGCGACCGCCCCAGTCAAACTGCCTACCATGCACTGTCCCGGCCCCGGATGACGGAGCGCGGTTAGACATCCATGACGATAAGGGTGGTATTTCAAGGGTGGCTCCACACGAGCTGGCGCCCATGCTTCAACGCCTACCACCTATCCTACACATGCCGACACGAATGCCAGTGCAAAGTTACAGTAAAGGTGCACGGGGTCTTTCCGTCTGACCGCAGGAACCCCGCATCTTCACGGGGAATTCAATTTCACTGAGCTGACGCTGGAGACAGCGGGGAAGTCATTACGCCATTCGTGCAGGTCGGAACTTACCCGACAAGGAATTTCGCTACCTTAGGACCGTTATATTTACGGCCGCCGTTTACCGGGGCTTCAATTCAGAGCTTGCACTCCTCCTCTTAACCTTCCGGCACCGGGCAGGCGTCAGACCCTATACGTCATCTTGCGATTTCGCAGAGCCCTGTGTTTTTGGTAAACAGTTGCCACCCCCTGGTCTGTGCCCCTCCCGCCCGCTTGCGCGAACGGAAGGCCTCCTTATTCCGAAGTTACGGAGGTAAATTGCCGAGTTCCTTCAGCGTCATTCTCTCAAGCGCCTTGGTATACTCTACCTGTCCACCTGTGTCGGTTTCGGGTACGGTCTGATGCAGGGGCTATTTCCTGGCGCGGGTTCACCGCCCGGACAATCCAGTAAGTCCGAACGATTTACCCCACGCGTCACCACCTGCTGGCCCACGATTATTAACGTGGTTCCCATCGACTACGCCTTTCGGCCTCGCCTTAGGGGCCGGCTAACCCTGCGAAGATTAACTTTACGCAGGAACCCTTGGACTTTCGGCGACACTGTCTTTCACAGTGTTTCTCGTTACTCATGTCAGCATTCGCACTTCCGATACCTCCAGGATGCCTCACGGCTGTCCCTTCACGGGCTTACGGAACGCTCCGCTACCGCTCACCTTGCGGTGAGCCCAAAGCTTCGGCTCGTGGCTTGAGCCCCGGTACATCTTCGGCGCGGAAACCCTTATTTAGACCAGTGAGCTGTTACGCTTTCTTTAAAGGATGGCTGCTTCTAAGCCAACCTCCTGGTTGTTTTGGGATTTCTACATCCTTTCCCACTTAGCCACGAATTGGGGGCCTTAGCTGTTGGTCTGGGTTGTTTCCCTCTCCACAATGGACGTTAGCACCCACTGTGTGTCTCCCGCATAGTACTTCCAGGTATTCGGAGTTTGGTTAGGTTTGGTAAGTCTGTGGGACCCCCTAGCCCATCCAGTGCTCTACCCCCTGGAGTATTCGTGCGAGGCGCTACCTAAATAGCTTTCGCGGAGAACCAGCTATTTCCGAGTTTGTTTGGCCTTTCACCCCTAACCACAAGTCATCCGAGTCTATTTCAACAGACACCGGTTCGGTCCTCCAGTGCATGTTACTGCACCTTCAACCTGCTCATGGCTAGATCACTCGGTTTCGGGTCTAAAGCAACGAACTGAACGCCCTGTTCAGACTCGCTTTCGCTGCGCCTACGCCTATCGGCTTAAGCTTGCTCGTTACTTTAAGTCGCTGACCCATTATACAAAAGGTACGCAGTCACCCAGGACGAACCTTGGGCTCCTACTGTTTGTAGGTATCCGGTTTCAGGAACTGTTTCACTCCCCTCGTCGGGGTGCTTTTCACCTTTCCCTCACGGTACTGGTTCACTATCGGTCGCTGAGGAGTACTTAGGCTTGGAGAGTGGTCTCCCCATCTTCAGACAGGATTGCACGTGTCCCGCCCTACTCATGTCTCTTGTGCTTCGAAATCCATACGGGGCTATCACCCACTACGGCCCGACTTTCCAATCGGT